>DYPB01000042.1 GCA_020720185.1 Flavobacterium psychrophilum
AAATCAATCAATTTTGAAGAATATCCGTACTCGTTGTCATACCAAGAAATGATTTTGAAGAAGGTTGAATTTAATCCAATTCCTGCTTTTGCATCGACGATTGAGGTTCGAGAATCGGAAACAAAATCTTGCGAAACGACCATATCTTCGGTGTAGCCTAAAATTCCTTTCATTTCGTTTTCTGATGCTTTTTTCAAAACTGCCATAATTTCGTCATACGAAGTGGCTTTTGCAGTTTTGAAGGTCAAATCGACTACTGAAACATCGACAGTTGGTACTCTCATTGACATTCCTGTTAGTTTTCCGTTCAATTCTGGTATAACTTGTCCAACTGCTTTTGCAGCTCCTGTTGATGATGGGATGATGTTTACCGATGCAGCACGACCGCCTCTCCAATCTTTTTTTGCTGGACCATCGCAGGTCATTTGGGTTGATGTTGTTGCGTGTACCGTGGTCATTAATCCTTCAATAATACCGAAATTATCGTTGATAACTTTTGCCAATGGTGCTAAACAATTTGTGGTGCAAGAGGCATTAGAAACCACGGTATCAGTAGCTTTAGCATTGTTATGATTTACACCCATTACAAACATCGGTGCATCGGCTGATGGTGCTGAAATGATTACTTTTTTTGCTCCGCCTGCAATATGTGCTTTGGCAGTTTCGATGGTTGTAAAAAAGCCTGTACATTCTGCAACTACTTCTACATCAATGTCTTTGTCGTCCCATTTGATTTGTGCTGGGTCTTTTTCGGCCGTTACTCGAATGTATTTATCGTTTACAAATAATTTGCCGTCTTTTACTTCGACTTTACCATTAAAACGCCCGTGAACCGAGTCGTATTTCAATAAATATGCCAAGTGATCTACATCAAGCAAGTCGTTGATAGCTACTACTTCTACATTGTCCCTGTTGTACGATTCTCTAAATACTATTCTTCCAATTCGACCGAAGCCGTTAATTCCTAGTTTTACCATTTTTTTATTTGTTTTAGGCAATAGGCTTTAAGCTATAGGCTTAAAACTAAATGCCAAATTTGATTATTTATTTATTTATGTTTAATGTTATTTTTTTTCTTTTAAGCGTTATATAAAAGCTTATTGCTACTGCCTATTACGTTTTCGGGCTTGGCGAAGGTGGCGATTTTCACCACAAATGTTGATGCGGAGAACCAAACTTTGATTAACCACAAATGTGTCTGCGGAGCACTGAACCTCCACTTTTGCCAAACCCGTGTTAGCGGTTCGGTGTTTCTCCTTTGTTAAATATAAATTTCACAATTCGTTCTGTTGCTTTTATTGTTGCTGTGTCAATATCGTCTTTTGTCCAAGTGTCTTTGGGATATGCTGTCAAAGCCAAAGCAATGGCATATTTGCTGTCTTTGAAGCCAGATTTGTTATCAATTGAATTTTGCTTTTTTGTCTTGAACCATTCTCGCCCAATTGACTTATTTATGTCTTCTTCAAGCAATATTTTGTTCCCAAGTTTGTTTACAACACTATTAAACTCTTCTTTTGTTGTAATATTTGCATCTTGTTGTATTGTCGTTATGTTACGACCACTTGAAGGCATTATATGTTCAATGTTTACATTCTCTGCGAAGTAAAACTTAGTTTCTTTGTTTTTAGAGTAAAGGTATTCGTTAATAAAAACAAGTAGATTTTTATCGTATTCAATAATTGCATCCGAAATAGTTTCTTCTTTCCAATTGTTCTTGATGTGTTCATTGAAATTATTTTTGATAATGTCAATTGAAACATTTTTGTCAACTAATTTAATGTTCTCACCAAACAGAAATGTCTTGAATTTAGAACTTGAATAGCCAGCATCACTCAATTCTAATATGGTAAATAACCTTAGTAAACATTCACATAAGTCCAAAATATTTTCTTCTGTGATTTCCGTTATTTCGTAACGATGTAAGTAAGCCGACAAAAACAACTTAGCATTCTCGTTACATTTCAAAAGCAATTTTACAGTCGGATAATCTTTGATGTTATTCCAAATGGTTGTTATTTTAGTTAAGTCATTACACAACAATAATGGTTCATTCAACAATTCTTTTTTAATGTCAGTATAATATCTTCTTAAACCTGGTGTTGTTACATCAACTGATTCATTTCCTTCTTTGTTAGTGCTTATATATTCTTTGTTGATGGCACGATTTATATACATAAATTGTTGTAAAACAGCATCAATGTCTATGATTTTTCGGTTACTTAGTTCATTCGCTAATTTGTTGATGGTTTCCCATTGGTCGTTAAATGTTTTTTTGTCATCACCAGCATTTGAGTATAGTTGTGCAGAAATTATATCGGCATCTGAAAGTGGCATACCAGTAGAGTTTAGCGAATTAAACATTGTAATCGCTTGCTCAATTTGCCAACTACGAATTTCAATGACTTGGCATTTCTCCAAAAATATTTTTGCAAATTGATTTAGTTGGGATTCTGGCTTTTCGCCTAACTTGTTAAAAAAGTATTTGAAGTTGCGAAAGTGATTTGTGTATTTATTGTCTTTTTGTTTTCTTGGAATTTTATGGACGTTCTGTTCAGATGTAATAAAATCTGCTGCTTCTATAATTGTTTTTACTTCTTTGGGAAATAATTCATTTATCGATTTGTTTTCTATTATTAAGATGTTTTGCGTTTTTGCATAATCTTTTAGCATTGAAGGAATGTCTTCATCTTCTGCTTTATACAAAATCGCCATAATTTTATTTCTGTTGGCTTTAAGTCCTGCTTTAAGTGCTTCTGATTCTTCATCGTCAGAAACTTTTGGAATAGCTTCATTTAATTGCATTAACAATGCTTTAAGCAATAACAAAAAAGTCGTTGTGCGTTGTTGTCCGTCAATTAAACTGAATTTATGAGTTTCTGAACAATCTACGATGATTGTCCCGAAAAAATAAGGGTCGCTTGCGTTAGATACAATAAACGAATCAATGTCTTGCCATAATTTATCACATTGAGTTATGTCCCAAGAGTAACCACGCTGATATTCAGGAATTACAAAATTTTCGGATTTGTCGAGTTTAAGGAATTTGCTAATTAATTTCAGCGTTGGTTCAATATTTTTTGCCATTTTATTTTTGTCTTTTATTTTATGTTGTCTTGTCGTTCGTTATTTTGAGTTTTTCTAATTCGGTGCTGGTCGTCCTACACTGACCGCTAACTTTTAGGTTGACATTATATCCGAAACTCTTAAAAGTTCTTTATCAATAGGATAGTGTCCTTTTATGGCTTGTTCTAATGGTGTTAGTTCTATTTTATCTTGCATTACTCCCACCATATAATTCGATTTTCCTTCTAATAAGGATTCTACGGCTTTTACGCCTAATCTACTGGCTAAAACTCGGTCATAACATGAGGGTGGACCGCCTCTTTGCATGTGTCCTAAAACCGAAACTCTAACATCGTATTCTGGTAAATGTTCCTCTACATAATCTTTTAATTCAAAAACATTTTTGCCCATTTTATCGCCTTCGGCAACTACTACAATACTTGATGATTTACCTGATTCTTTAGATTTTTTTAAGGATTCTAATAATCGGTCTAAACCTAAATCTTCTTCGGGTATTAAAATTTCTTCAGCACCTGCCCCAATTCCTGCATTTAATGCAATATGACCTGCATCTCTACCCATTACTTCCACAAAAAACAGTCGGTTGTGGGAGCTGGCAGTATCTCTGATTTTGTCAATACAATCAACCACTGTGTTCAAAGCTGTATCGTATCCCAAGGTGTGGCTCGTGCCAAAAATGTCGTTGTCAATCGTACCAGGAATTCCCATTACTGGAAAGCCGAATTCTTTATTAAAAATTTCTGCACCCGTAAAAGTGCCATCTCCACCAATAAGAACTATTCCATCAATATTGTTTTTTTGTAAATTTCCATAAGCTTTTTGGCGTCCTTCAACAGTCATGAAATCTTTTGAACGAGCTGATTTTAGAATTGTACCGCCTTTATTTACAATATTATTTACGGATCGAGGTCCCATTTCTTTAAAATCGCCTTCTATCATTCCTTGATAACCTCGATAAATGCCAACGCATTCGATATTATGAAAGGCACAAGTTCGAACCACGGCTCGAATTGCAGCATTCATTCCTGGTGAATCTCCGCCAGAAGTTAAAACTCCTATTTTTTTAATTTTCTCTGACATATTTCATTTTCAATGGGTAAATTTATACATAAATTTATATTTATATCAATATTTTTTTAAATATCGTAAAAAACACATCGTTTTCGTTAATAAATTATTAAGTTGTTATTTCAAGAAGCAATAGTTTTAGGTATTTTTATTAATGTAATTCCCGCTTTCCGCAGTATCCACGCCCAAAAGCGTGGGATACTTGCTACAATCGGGGCTATTAGAACTGTTGCATTGATTTTTTAAAAATTTCCGACCTTCAATCGTTCAACAATTTTACAACTTTTTCACATATTTTGTAATAATCACAATCTGTTGTCCATCAACCTTACCTTCAATATATTCGGCATTTTCATGATCCAATCTAATATTTCTAACCGAAGTTCCTTGTTTGGCAACCATGCTTGATCCTTTGACTTTCAAGTCTTTAATTAATACAACCGAATCGCCCGAAACTAAAATTACACCATTTACATCTCGATGAATGACTTTGTTTTCATCATCTTCACCTTCGCCAGTTGCCTTGGCATATTCTAATAAATCTTCGTCCAAATACATCATTTCAAGCAATTCTTTTGTCCAACCTGTACTACTCAATCGACTTAACATTCGCCAAGCAACTACTTGAACAGCAGTGTTTTCATTCCACATACTGTCGTTCAAACATCGCCAATGGTTTAAATCTTCCGTACCTTTATTTTCAAGCTGACTGATGCAAGTTGTGCAGGCAAAAATGCTTTCGTCCAATCCTCCTTTTTTAGTTGGCAAAACTTGATATTCCTTTAAATTTTCGGTTGCTGCACATAATTCGCATTTGCCACCACTTCGTTTGTTTAATTCTCTTTCTAAACTCATTTTAATTGATAATGTATAATTGATTAATATCTTTAAACCTTAAATTTGAAACTTTGAATCTTCCTCTTTTTTCACTACTTTCCTTGCCACTTCAATCTTAAATTTTTTGCCTTTCATCTTTTCTTCCTTTATATTATGAAGCAAATCTTTTACTTTATTAAATTTTACCGCAGCAAATGAGATAAAATCTTTTACTTCAATTATTCCTAAATCGTGTTTTTCTAATTTTCCTTTTTGAGAAAAAAATCCTACAATATCAATTTTATTTAATTTATTTTTTTTGCCTCCGCTGATATAAATAGTCTGATATTCAGGAGGTTTTGGTAATGATTTTGGTTCTTCAACTTTAAAAACCGACATATTATAATCTATATAATCTAATTTTTTTTCTGATTCATTATGAATTATATAAGCTGTTCCTGAGGCTAACATTCTGGCAGTTCTACCATTACGATGTGTAAATTCGTCTTCTTTTAATGGTAAATGATAATGAATTACATGTTTCATTTCTGGAATATCCAATCCTCGAGCGGCCAAATCTGTTGTAATTAAATAGCTAATACTGCCGTTTCGGAACTGAATTAATGCCCGTTCTCGTTCGTCTTGATCCATACCGCCGTGATAATAAGTGGCATAAATTCCTTTTTCATTAAGTGTGTCGCTAATTCTTTCGGCGGTATCTCGATGGTTGCAAAAAACGATGGCTTGTTGAGATTTCAGACTGCAAATCAAATTAAACAAACATCCAATTTTATCTTTATCTTTGGAAATTACCATTTTTTTTTCCAAATTTGATTTTTCAGCTTCATTCGGAATGAAATCTAAAATCGTTGGATTAATGACTCGTGTATATTTCGGAATTTCAATATCAGAAGTTGCTGAAACTAGAATTCGTTTGTTCAATTTTGTCAATTTACCAATGATAAAAGACATTTGCTCGTGAAACCCGAGTTGTAATGATTTGTCAAATTCGTCTAAAACCAACGACTGAATTTTATCAACCCGAAAGGAATCTCTGTCAATGTGATCAGTAATTCTGCCAGGAGTTCCAATTAAAACTGCAGGAGGATTTGATAAATTTTTTATTTCAATATCAATAGAATGCCCGCCATAACAAGTGTTTACTTTATAATTGGTATTCATTTTTTTCCAAACCTGTTCAATTTGTAAGCCTAATTCTCTTGAAGGAACTAAAATTAAACATTGCACTGATAAAATTTCAGGCTGTAATAATTCAAAAATAGGTAATAAAAAAGCTATTGTTTTTCCAGATCCTGTTGGCGAAAGCAACAAAATATTATTGTCATTTATAATAGTTTCTTGAGCTGTAATCTGCATTTCGTTTAGTGTCGAAATACCTAAATTTTGTAAAATGTTGTTAGATTTCATTTGGCAAAGGTAAGAAAAGTAACTAACCTTTTTTCTTTTTGTCATCAACAGGCATTATTGCATTTAATTTTGTATCTTGTTTTGGTTCGTTGGTAGGTTTTTTATTTTCTGGATTTTTTTCTATTTTCTTTTTAAAAATTTTATTCACCAATTCGCTAAAAGTATCAAAATCAACCTCATACGAAACCCCAAGACCTTGTGTATAACCAATTCCTTCTCCAATATAATTAATCTCATTTTCTCGATTATATACTTTCAAATACATTGTACCATCTTCATTTACACGATATTGAATTTCAAGATTTCCAACTATTGCCGATTCGTTTACACCACCAACGGGTACACCAACCTTGCCATTTATTGTTATTCTATCATTTACTTGTGTACTAATATTTACATCAAAACGACTATTTACCTTTGTGCCTGTTGTTGTCTTTTCTGCTTGATTATAAGCAACACCTAGCTTGATTTTACTGTCTTCATCCTGAAATAAATCATCAAATAAATGACCTGCTTTTTCAAATAAATTATTATAAACTAAAGCCGTCTGATTTAAACCTTCTTGACTCAAAAAACTGCCAGAACCTAATAAAACCATTGCTTGTTTCTGGCGAATTTGTTTATCTTCTAATTTTGTCTGAATTTCTGATTTCAGTACAGAATTTACTGTTGGAAAATCAATATTAAAATCAGATTCTGGACGACTTAAATTTCCAGTAATTCCAATAGTTACAACAGTTGGAACTTGTTTGCTAAACGATGGATTGTCTAACAATACACCAGGATTTGCACTTATTTTATTATAAACGGCTTCAATATTCAATTCGGCTTTAAGTGGGTCGCCATTCCAAACAATACTTCCACCTTTTTTTACATCAAACGATTTGTCAATTAAGCCACCGTATTTAAAATTGTATTTTCCTGTTAGAATATAAAAATCTCCATACATTTCAAATTTACCTAAAGTATTGATAGCCAGCTGTAAAGTTCCTAAACCATTTCCTTTCATTCCGTGCTTTGAATCCCTATTCAAAATCACTTCTATATAGGCATTTCTATTAATATCTAAATCAAAATTTAAGGATAATCCTGCATAATTTTCAGTTTCTACTGTGCCTTTTTTGATGTTTTCTTTTTCCTTTGAGGTTACAAAATGAATGTAATTATTATTTCCAAGACTTTCACTATCATTTACAGGAATTTTAATATCTGTTCCTTTATTTGACGATGCATTTACATTAATTGTTAGAGCATCAACAGATCCAAAAATTTGTGCCTTACCGTTTATAAATGCCTTTCCATAATAAGCGGCATCTTCACTATCCTGAGTATCCAATGCTACTATATTATTAGAGTCTATATTCAAATCTAAAGCCCAATCTCCAAAGTTTTTATGAGAAATATTACCAGTTAATTTTCCTTTAGTTTCATATTTTGTATCTTTTAAAACGATATTATTGAAAATAAATTTATCTCGAGTTACATCAACAATAGTCTGATTATCAAACTTATATTCTGTATTAATGTATGGTATTTTTAGTCCAGCATCATCAATAAACAATCTTCCATTCATATCAAATTTTTCTACATCCCCATTAATTCTGGCTTTACCAGATGCAAATCCTTGTATATTAGAGATGGTGCTACCGCCTATTGTACTTAAAATTCCGAGATTGAATTTCTCGAAATCTAAATTCAGATCAAGTGTAGTTTTATTGTCATCAATAATTAAATTTCCAATGGCATTAAATGCTTTTACATTTTTGTTTTGAATGCTTGAATTTATCTCAAAATTCTTTAATACATCGTCGCCTTTAATATCTAATTTTAAGTTTCCAAGTAGATTATTATTTATTTTTAAGTTTTCAATTTTAAGATTTGATATAGGTTGGTAAATATTGTTTTTCTGATTAATTGCTACCTCTCCATTAAGCAATCCATCAAAAATAAATTTATCTAAAGAAGGTGTAATTTGTTTTAAATCAACATTTTCAAAATTTAATTTTAAGTTTTTATTTTTTTTGCCTTGAAGATTTCCAAGTAAATTAATTTTCTGATTATCATGAGAAAGTACAATATTTTCTATCAAAAAATTACTTAAATTTTTATCAAAAACTATTTTATTATCAGTTGTTGATTGTTCATTTAAGAACCATAAATTATCTTTAAATTTCACTTCCGATTTTTTTACACCAACTACATTTTTATTATCAGCATTTATCGTATGATAGAGGTTTAGATTGTAATAATCGGTTGCTTTTTTGCCTCCTTTAAATTCAGTTCTAAAAAGTAAGGTGTCATTTTTAGTAACATTTATCAAACTAAAATCACTAACTTTATATTGTTTGGTTCTTATGCTATCTAATTCAATATAAGCATTATACAAAGGATTTCGATTATCAATTTTAACTTTAATATTGTCAAAATAATTATTAAAAGCAACGATTTGTGGAGTAGAAAAATTGAATTTAAAATCATTATCGTCCGAACTCATAGTTCCGTGAATTTTGGTATTTTTTCCAATTTCAATTCCTGGATAAAAAATTTCTATAATTTTATTATAAATATTAAAATCAAATTTCAAAAATTGCCCTTTTTGTATCTTATTTGGTTTATAATTTGTATACAAACTTCCGATTGAGTTTTCCAACATTTTTTGTAATAATGCAAATTTGAACTTCCCAACAATTTGACCCTCAATGATATCTGGAGAGTTTACTTTTATTGTACGAATGTTATTTTTATCAAAAACGGAGTTAATTTCAAAATCAATAAAAGTATAAGTATTTTTTTTGTTTTGATAAAAAATATCTGCAAATTTAATATTTCCTATTAGATTATCAATTGAATTTCCTGCAACATTCATTTTTAAATTGCCTTTAAAATTTGATATAGAATCTTTTATGAAATTTAATTTTTTTAAATTGGCAAAACTAATTTTTGTATCAAAATCATAATGTTTTTTTTCTTTACTTAAATCAACAATTCCTTTAAATTCCATCAATAAATTTGGATCGTTTACACTAAATTCGCCTCTGAAAATTGGTTTTTGAAAATTTCCATTCAAAGCAACATTTGTATAATTATAACCGTTATAAAAAATATTTGAAACATTACCTTTAAATCCTGTTTTTAAATATTTTTGTGTAAAACCCTTACCATCAATATCAAGATCCATACTAACCCTACCAAGATCGCCTCGATTAAGAAATTTTCCAACATTAAAGTTGTCCAAAACTAAATTCCCATTATAACTTGCATTATCAATTGCATCAATATTTGTCATTTTCAAATCCGACTGAATATTTCCCAGATCAGTTGTCATAAAAACATCTGCAAGTATTGATTTTGTTGTGATTTCTGTTTTTCCCTTAACCTTAAATTCTCCTAGTTTTTTTAGAGAACTTGGTAGATTTTTACCTAAAATATTTGGCAATAACTCAACTAAATGATTATAGTTAGATGCTATTTTGATAAAATCTCCTTTCATATAAAAATCTTCTCCTTTTTTTTCAAAAAGATTTTTAAAGTTCACATTACCAATTATTTGTGTTTTATCATTGTCTTTCAAATTAAGATTTTTACAATATAAATTATTTAAAGTTCCTTTAACTTTTGATTGAATATTAAATTGTTTCTCTTTGCCTAACTCTTTATAAAAGTAACGAATATCGTTGGTTGAAATTGAAGCGGTATCAATTTCAATATCAAATTTAACCTTGTTATTAAAATCCGAAAAATCACCTTTATCTCTGTCGTAATTCATTATAATTTTGCCTTTATAAATTGATTCTTTGGTTGATAAATCAAGTTCGTTTAAAGCAATAGATTTTTTTGTATAAGCAAATTTTGACGATAAATTTTCAACAAAAATACCACGATGGTCTAAAAACGACATTTTTTTGATGTCAATATCAACATCTGGACCAAGAATTTGAAAGTTTTCAAATGTTGAATTTAACTTTTTTATATCTAAATCCTTTGCAATTTCTCTATTTTCATCGGTTAGAATAAATCGTGAATTTGTAATAAAAACCCGCTTTGCTTTCATTAAAAAGGGTTTAGTTGATTTTGCTCCATCGTCAAAGGCATCAATAAATTTGTCTAAATTTGTATCCTTTTCACCTTTATAATTTTTCATATTAAAAACCATCCCATCTAATCTTAAATCGCCAAAAAGCAAATCACCATCAGCAAGTTTTTTAGCATCTAAAATATTGGTATTTATACGATTAACAAAAATCAAAGTGTCGTTTTTATAATCTTTTATAAAAACCTCTTTTAATTTTACACCGCCAAAAATACTAACAGTTGCTTGCTCAATATTGATATTAGTTCTATATTGTTCATTAATCTGATTGGTAAAATGTTGAGCAATTTTAGTTTGAACAGCGGGCAATGAAAGTATAATTCCTGACAAAAGCAAAAGTAGCACAAGTGCTAAAACAGTTCGGGTGAGTATTTTTTTAATTTTTTTGATGGTTATTTCTAAATAGGAATTATTAAAATAAAAAACTTACTTTTGGCTTCGTTGTAAAAAATAAATATTATTACAATTAAGTGTCAAATATAATTCAAAAAATATAGTTTTCAATGCAAAACAATCCAGTTTTTATTTTATCTATTGAATCATCTTGCGATGATACTGCTGCTGCGGTTTTACAAAACGATAGGGTTTTGAGTAATGTGGTGGCTAATCAGTTGATTCACAGTCAATATGGGGGTGTGGTTCCAGAATTAGCTTCAAGGGCACATCAGCAAAATATTGTTCCAGTAGTAGATATTGCCTTGAAAAAAGCAGGTGTGAAAAAAGAACAACTCTCGGCCATAGCTTTTACGCAAGGACCAGGTTTGATGGGAAGTTTATTAGTTGGCAGTTCGTTTGCAAAATCAATGGCAATGGCATTAAATATTCCGCTAATTGCTGTTAATCATATGGATGCACATATTTTAGCACATTTTATTGATGAAGAAGGTTATGAAAAACCAAGTTTTCCGTTTTTAGCCTTAACTATTTCTGGAGGACATACACAAATTGTAAAGGTTGATGGTTTTTTTGATATGAAAATCATTGGAGAAACGACTGATGACGCTGTAGGCGAAGCATTTGATAAGAGTGCAAAAATATTAGGATTGCCATATCCAGGTGGTCCATTAGTTGATAAGTATGCACAATTAGGAAATCCAGAAGCCTATCAATTTACAAAACCAAAAATGCCAAATTTAGATTTTAGTTTTTCAGGCTTAAAAACAGCTATTTTATATTTTATCCAAAAAGAAAAATTAAAAAACCCTGATTTTATTTCAGAAAATTTGAACGATATTTGTGCCTCAATTCAGCATACAATTATACAAATTTTAATGGATAAATTGAAATTAGCAGTAAAAGAAACAGGGATAAAACAGGTAGCTATTGGTGGAGGTGTTTCTGCAAATTCAGGCATCAGAAACACATTAAAAGAAGCAGAAAAATTGTATGGTTGGAAAACCTATATTCCAAAATTTGAATATACAACGGATAATGCTGCAATGATAGGGATAGTAGGATATCAAAAATACTTAACAAACTGCTTCGAAAACAATGAAGTAGTATCTAAAGCGAGATTTTAATTTTGTAGTAAGTAAAAAGGTGTAAGCCAAAAAAGTGCTTTTTGAATTATGACTTACAACTTATCACTTAGAATTTATAACTAATAATAACTAATTTATGCAATTATTCTATAATCCAAATATAAATTTAGATACAAAAAACTTCTTTTTTGACAAAGAAGAAAGTAAACACATTATTAAAGTTTTGCGTAAGAAAGATACCGATATACTTTATGTTACCAATGGTTTAGGTTTTTTATTCATAACAAAAATAACATTAGCTTCGGATTCGAAGTGTACTGTTGAAATTGTTGAAGTTATAAAAAATGATGTACCAAAAAATCATTTACATATTGCTATTGCACCCACAAAAATGAATGATAGGTTTGAATGGTTTTTAGAAAAAGCAACCGAAATAGGCATACAAGAAATTAGCCCAATTATTTGTGAACATTCTGAAAGAAAACAACTAAAAACAGATCGATTTGAGAAAATAATACAATCTGCAATGAAACAATCGAACCAGCTATTTTTACCGAAACTGAATGAATCAATATTATTTAAAGAATTTATTAGTCAAGATTTAGAAGGTCAAAAACTTATTGCACACTGTGAAGATAATGAGAAAAAAATGTTAAAGAATATTTTAGAAATCAATCAAAAGATAATCATTTTAATTGGTCCAGAGGGTGATTTTTCTAGTAAAGAAATTGAAAATGCTATGAAAAACAATTACATACCAATTTCGTTAGGGAATACTCGTTTAAGAACCGAAACTGCAGGAATTGTAGCTTGTAATTTGGTCAATTTTTTGAATGAAATCTAAAATTATAATCCAATTAAAAACGATATAGTATCAACTCCATCGGCATAATCCCATAAATTTGGATTTTGTGTTTGACCAAATTGAACCGAATTTTCTATCAAATCATTAGAAACCACACATTGAATTTGTTCTTTATCAGTAATGAATTTGTTCTTAATTTGACCCAAATCTTCATAAAATTCATAAAAAACAGACGCTATTGGCGAGGCATAACTTTCATCTTCTTTAATAGTAAGAAATTCATTATCCAGTAATTTAAAATTGCTCATTAAAAAAACAGCTTTATTATAGTCATAATTATTAGCATATTTTTCATATTTTATTACTTCTTGATAAGAGAAGACACCATTAAAAAATTTATCGAAATTGTAATCTTTTGGTACAAATATTTTGGAAACATTACGACAACCCAATCCAAAATATCTAAAAATATCCTCGCCTAATGCCTGCATTTGCTCTGGAGTTTCATTACCATCAAGTACTGCAACGGAATTTCTAGATTTTCTAATTATTGAAGGTTTATCTTTAAAATAATACTCAAAATATCTGGCAGTATTGTTACTTCCAGTTGCAATTACTGCATCAAAATTATCTAGTTTTCCGTCAATAAAAGCAATTCTATTTTCTAATCTTGGTTCGGTAGCAATTAAATATTTTGCTAAAAAAGGTAATATCTTTTGATCATTTGAGGATGTTTTAACAGCAACCCGATGTCCAGAAATTAATACTGAAATAAAATCGTGAAATCCAACCAATGGGATGTTTCCTGCAAGAATTATTCCTACGGTTTTTGGGCTAGTATTTTCATTAAAACGATATCCTGAAAGCCATTGATTTATATTGTTTTCGGTCAAGGCACTCGACCAAGATTTAATTGCAAACAACACATTTTCAGCAGTGTACCAGCCATTATGCGATTGCGATAAAGAAATTAATTCCTGAAAATCATCAAAAAAAATGTTGTTATTAATAACAGATTCTTCTTTTGTATTATTTGGAAATTGATTAAGAAATTGCCCTAATTTAACAAAAGCATTTTTAATTTCAATTTGATTCATTTGTAATTTGTTTTTAATGATATTTGATTGTAATTTTGCACAAAAATAAGAGAATAGAATAAAGAATAAAGAAAACAGATGAAATTCTTTATAAATTATATTTATTTTCTTTATTATTTACCCTTTTATCTTTACAAAAATGGCAATAATAATAACAGACGAATGTATAAATTGCGGGGCCTGCGAACCCGAATGTCCAAACACAGCAATATATGAAGGTGCTGATGATTGGAGATATAAAGATGGCACAAAATTATCAGGAAAAATTATTTTACCTAATGGAACTGAAGTAGATGCTGATGCAGCACAAAAACCATTATCGGACGATATTTATTATATTGTTCCAAGTAAATGTACGGAATGTAAAGGTTTTCATGACGAGCCACAATGTGCCGCTGTTTGCCCTGTAGATTGCTGTATTCCAGACGATAATCATGTTGAATCCGAAGAAACTTTGAATAATCGACAAGCATTTTTGCATAATATTTAATACGGAGTACAATTAATTAATAAAAAATGCGTTATAGTAATTTGTAACGCATTTTTTATTAATTTTACCCAAAATATTTATAATGAGACAATTTTGTTTATTCGTTTTTTTAGGGATTTTAATCTCATTTTCTTCATGCAGAAGTGATTTTAGCACAGTTCCAAGTACGGGAAGTTTAGAGTTTTCTAAAAAAAAAATTTACCTGGATACCGTTTTTAGCAACATTGGTTCAAGTACTTATGGATTGAAAGTTTACAATCGAAGTAATAGTGATATAAAAATTCCAGTAATTCAATTAGGCAAAGGAGTAACCTCAAAATACCGATTAATGGTTGATGGAATGACGGGGCAAGATGCTGATAATAACGGTATTGGAGAAGGCAAAATTTTTAATAATGTCGAACTTTTAGCAAAAGATAGTTTGTTTATTTTTATCGAAATTACAAATAATGTTTCTACTCCTGTTCCTACCGAATTTACTTACGACGATCAAATTTTATTTGATATTGGTTCAAACCAACAAAAAGTAGATTTGACGACATTAATTTGGGATGCAAACTTTATTTTCCCGAATAGAGATTCGACAACAGGCGAAAAAGAATTATTAAATGTAAATGGCTTTAGTCCATCAGAAAAAGGTCATACCCTAACTACTCCTGCTGAATTAAACTGGACAAATGCAAAGCCTTATGTTATTTATGAAAATTGTGTAGTTAAAACTGGAAATACACTAACTATTGCAGCAGGAACAAGGGTTTATTTTCATCCTAATGCCACTTTAATTATTGATAAAGGAGCAACTTTGAAAATCGAAGGGCATAAAAATGATTATAATCCTGATGGTACAATTTTAAATCGAAATGAAGTAAGTTTTGAAGGAGATAGATTAGAACCAGAATTTGAAGATATTCCAGGGCAATGGGGAGCCGTTTTTATTCTATCAGATTCTAATAATAAAATAGACTATTTAAAACTTAAAAATGCCGTAGTGGGTATTTATACAGTTACTGCCGATGCTACTGATATTGCAAAACTTGAAATTAACAATAGCCAAATTTATGATTGTTCTAATTTTGGAATATTAAGTAAAAACTCAAATATTACAGGAAAAAATCTTGTGATTAATGGAGGAGGCGAAGCTAGTTTTGCTGGAGTTTTAGGCGGAAATTACAACTTCAACCATTGCACTTTTAATAATGATTGGAGTAGTTCGAGTCAAAAAGCTATTTTAGTTAGAGATTATTTTGATAGTAAGAATACACGATATGTTGAAAATACAAATATCAATTTTTCTAATTGCATTATTTATGGAAGAAATAATATTGAAATTTTATTGGAACAAAAAGGAAGTGGCACTACATTTACTAAAATTTTTAATCATTGTTTAGTGAAATTTGATGATTCAAATGCTTCAAGTTTAATTAAAAACGATCAAATATACGACTCTTTTAGAAATCCATTTTCCATTTCTAATATTGTCAATCAGAACCCCAAATTCAAAAACACCTCAAAAAATCAATTAAACATTCTAACGGGCTCTCCTGCTGATAATTTAGGTCAATTTGACTCTCTTTTCGATAGAGATATTGATAATGTTATTAGAAGCAACGGAAATACTGATTCAGGTGCTTATCAAGTTGTGCCGTAATCAATCAAATTTATTTTTAATATAGTATTTACCGTCTAAATCATCATCAAAATCATCAATTTTAATAGGTTTTGGTTTGGGTTTTGAGGCATTGGCTTTCTTTTTCCAGATTTCAAATTTATCAGCAGGAAGCCTTTTTTTCATAATTTCTAAAATCTCTTTTTCGGAAAGATTAAATTCTTTCTTTAGAATTTCAAAAGGATTTCGTTCTTCAAGTGCTAATGATACTAATCGTTCCAATTGCTCTCTGTTTAATTCAGTGTTTCTACTTTTTTTCATGAATAGAAATAGATGCTTTATTAAGTTAAAAATTTATGGGTCAATATTAATAAAAAAAACAATTACTTGCTATATAATTAATAAAAATGTTAATTAAATTATAAAAAATAAAATACTCAATTCGTTTTTATTACTTTTACGCTTTAAAATTAAATATGAAAAAAATAGTAGCCCTTTTATTAATTATTTTATCTGGAAATAGTTTTGCACAAGATAAAGTTTCGGGTACAATTATCAACAGTGATACTCAATTATTAATTCCAAATGTTAATGTAATCAACATCAATAAAGTAAAAGGAACGCTAACAAATAGGAGTGGTTTTTTTGAAATTGTGGCTACTATTAATGATACTTTGCATATCTCGGTTATTGGTTTTCAGTCAATTAAAATGAAAGTTACCAATGATTGGGTAAAAAACAAAACAACCAGAATAAAATTAACCCCAAAAGCAATTGCTCTCGAAAATGTGTTTGTAAAACCTTATAATTTGACTGGTTTTTTAGAAATTGACAGTAAATTAATTCCAATAAAAGAAAATTACAGATACTCAATTTCAGGATTAACAGCAGCTTATGAAGCTGGAGATTATTCGCCAAATGCTTTTAGTCGAGTAATGGGTTCTATTTTTAATCCTGCGGATATGTTATATAATTTTTTTGGCAAAAAGCCCAAAGAACTCCGAAAAATAAAAGAAATGCGGAAAGACGACACGGTAAGAAATTTATTAGAATCTAAATTCGATAGAGAAACTATTGCAGTACTTTTAGGTATTGACAAGGAAGAAATTGCCGAAATATTAGAAAGATGCAACTATTCAGAAACATTTATTACCACTGCAAACGATTTACAAATTATGGACGCTATTAGTGAATGTTATGAAGAGTATAAGATATTGAAGAAAAAATAAATTCCGTCTTTTTGTTTAGATAATATTTTTAAAAATAATAAATTCATAACTTTAAGTTATTGCTTATTATCTTAAATTATCATTACTTTGTAAAAAAAATTATGATACGAACTTCTTTCACTGCCTTGTTTTTATTGTTTTCTATTTCTATTTTTTCGCAAAATACCCTCCAATCAGGACCTATGGTTGGCT
>DYPB01000193.1 GCA_020720185.1 Flavobacterium psychrophilum
AAAAACAGATATTGAAATTTTGAATACCCAAATTTTTCGTTGTTCATGCGTAAAAATTCAGTTTCTACAAATTGTTTTCGTAGTTTGAAAGCTGTTTGTTCCGCAAAACCGCTGCCTTTGGTTTCAACAATCAAAATTTTATTTATTTCTGTGGCATTTCTTTTTATTATCAGAAAATCGGGCGTATAATAACCCACTTTTTGATAATTTTTTCCTTTTTTTGCATAACACAAAATCCTAAAATCCGTTAATTCTCGTTCTCCGTTGTAATAAATTTCAAGGTTAAGTTCTTTGAATTGTTTTAGGGTTAATACTTCTTTCAAAAATTTTAATTCAAAAGCACTTTGTATAAAATTGTAGGGCAAATAATGAAACGTATTGTTTTTTGATTTTACGGTTTGCGAAATATCGTAATTTTCCTTAAATTTTTCGTAAGGATTGTTTAATAGCCACATATCAAAAAAAGGTGTCCCTTTCATTGAATTGATTTGTAAATCGTAGATTTGTTTCACTACATTTTCATCAAATTCTATAGACGTATTATTTTTATCGTAATCAATAATTTTTTTAGTATCCGATTTGTCCGGATAAAGCAAATTATTTTCCGGTATTCCGCATAGTTTTTCAATAATCAGCATTTGGGCGGCTTGCGGTATAATTTCAGTTTCTGTTTCAAAACTTCGGCGACAATGGAAAGCCAAACGAATTTCGGATTGAATATTTTGCCTGTTGTATAATTCGTTAAAATATCGAATACCTTTTTCTTCAAAAGTTATTTTGTTGAAAATTTCTTTAAGTTGAATTTCAAACGTTTTTAAATCGCCCGTTGAAATGGTATTGAAACTCCCTTTTGAAATTCCGAATAACCAATTTGAAAAATGAGCGTGTTCTCCTTTTTCCTGTATTAAAAAATCTTTTGTCAGTTTGTCCTTTTCAATCATATTATGTTGAATAACAATAGCTTGATTGAAGTTATTTTTTACATCGAGATTTGAAATTTTTATTTCGGGGTTTGGTTCTTCTTCTTCAATAATTGTGTTGTATTCTACTTTTAATTGATAAAAATCAATTTTGGGAAGTTTCAAAAAATCTAATCTCGAAAAACGCTCAACCATATTCGGTTCTTCGCCTTTCGCTAATCGGTTAATTTCGTAAATGCTTGTTTGTTGTTCGTCTTTTAGTTGTTTGTCAAGTGCTTTTGCATTTTCTTCGTTCAACCAAATAAGCGCGGTTTCGTTGTTGTTGTTTTTATCCACCTGTCGCAAGCACCTGCAACTTGTTTGCAGCACCATATTTGTAGGACAATCGCCTTTTTGTGAAAGAATTACAGATGATAAACTTTTGCAATCCCAACCTTCTTTGCCCACTTGCACCAAAAGAATAATTTTCTTTTTTGAAAGCGGTGTATCTAATGAAACAAATTCAGTTTCATTCTCTTGCGGTAGTTTATATTCTTTATTTCCTTTGTGATATTTAAGAATAATATCGGGCTGAATTTTCATATCGCCAACAAGAAAAGGATAAATCCGTTCTTCCAATGTTTTTATACTACCGCAATAAATAGCAAGTTTTGCACAAGTGCCGTTCTGATAAACTGTATTTTGATAATTTGCCATAAAATCATCAACACCTTTTCGTATAATTTGTAAAGGTTCGAGTTTTATAGCTTGTTCTACTCGTGGTTTTTTTAGGAATTTCTTAATTGCAGTTGTCAACGGATAGTAATAAACCGTATTTGTAATTTGTGAAAATTTAAGTTGAACATTTTCAGCAACATTTATTTTATCGGTTGAACTCAAATAAGGCGTTCCTGAATAGCCTAAAACACTGTTAATTGTTCCGCCGGCGTTCCACTTTGTAACTACCTGACGTAATTTAATATCGTCGGTTGCAGCGTGGTGTACTTCGTCAATATGTATTTGTAGATTAGGAATTTTATTGATAATATTACGCAATTCATTTGCTTCCTTGTCTTTAAGGTCACCATCAGGCTCAAACAAAACATTATCTTTCAGTTCTAATCTGTCCAAAATTACTTTTTCAGCATTTACAACCATTACAAGACCTTTTAACGTGTCAAAAGGTTGATGTTCGCTAACTTTTTTCGCATTAGGATTTTGCCTTCTTTTTTCTTTCGATGAATTTTTTGTTTGGTCTAATATTTCAAATTTCAGTTCTTTTTTCAAATTACTTGCTGCGGGTTCGGGAATAATCCATGTAGGGTCAAATTTTTCAATAGTTTTTATACTTGGTACAATGGACGATTTTAAACCCGAAGGCACAAGGATAATAAAATTATGTGCAAATATTTTATTATCGGGTTCATTTTCAGCAAAATACAAATCGAGATAAATGATAGATGCCATTAAAAATGTTTTGCCTGCTCCCATTGGCAAACTGAACAGATAATCGGTATAATTAATGCCGTAAAACATTTTTTTTGCCAAATCAATAAAGTCAATTTCGTGCGCATTGTTTCCGATTGTCTTTGCTAAATCGGGCATTGCTATTTTACCGTTAATTTTTTGATTAACAGAGTCGTAAACATTTTTTGCTACCGGGTTTTGTAAAATCTCCAAGTACGCTCGTGCAGGTAAATGATTGTATGCAGAAACCTCCGGATTTTCAGTTACCAAGAATCTTTCAGTAATCAATTGCCAAAGCGGTTTATTTTGACCTTTAATTTTTAGAAATAAATATGTTTCAAGTGCATTAATCTGAGCGTCTCGAAGTTGTTGCTTATTTCGAATGTATGAAATAATCGGTTTTATAGTACATTCATCGGAATTAATCCACTGATTTTTATGATATTCTATAATAGTTTGTAACATTCACAAATTTTTAAAATAAAAGTCAAAAATAGCAAAAAAAATAATAGAG
>DYPB01000194.1 GCA_020720185.1 Flavobacterium psychrophilum
AATAATTTAAAAACCAAAAACGAGGATTTAAAAAAAATTGCAACAGCCGAAAAAAACACGGCTGAAACAATTTATTATTCAGCGTTTAACCTTGATTTTAAAAATCCTGCACAAAACGTAGAAATTTTGCATTTAGAACCCGAAGTTCTTTTACAAAATGTGATTGACAAGGAAACCAAAATACTAAATTTGCTGAATGAATTGAAAACGGAATTTAATTAAAACCATTTTTTCTAAGTTGCCTAAATGTTCAATATCAAATACTTAAATATTGATACCATTTTAACCGCTTGGTCTAAATGTTCAATATCAAATAGTTATACAGTACAACCATTTTAACCGTTTGGTTTAAATGTTCAAAATTAATTAGTTACAAATATGCAATATAGTTTGGATAAATTAAAAAACTCTGTTTTTGAAAATATAAAAAAAATAAATGACATAGGGCAGGAATATTGGTCGGCTCGTGAATTGTATGTAGCACTTGATTACAGTGTTTGGCAGAAATTTTTGAGTGTAATTGACAAAGCAAAAGAAGCCTGTAAAAATTCGGGACAAGAAATTGACGACCATTTTCCCCGTGTGGAGAAATTGGTCGAAATTGGTTCGGGAGCAAAGCGCGATATTGGAGACCTGTTTTTAACCCGCTACGCTTGTTACCTGATTATTCAAAATGCCGACCCTACAAAAGAGGTTGTTGCACTCGGGCAAACCTATTTTGCCATACAAACACGCAAACAAGAACTTGCCGAGCAGGAATTTGACTTCAACAAAAAAACAGAAGAAGAAAAACGGCTCTTTTTGCGCCTCGAAATGGTTGAACACAACAAGCAGCTTGCCGAAGCCGCCAAAAATGCGGGTGTTATTCAACCTGTTGAATATGCTATATTTCAAAACTGGGGTTACAAAGGACTTTACAACGGCTTAGACGCAAAAGGAATTCACCAAAAGAAAGGATTAAAGAAAAGCCAGAATATACTCGACCACATGGGCAGCACCGAGCTTGCCGCCAACCTGTTTCGTGCCACACAAACCGAAGAAAAACTAAAACGAGACAATGTTAAAAACAAAGAACAGGCAAACAAAACCCACTACGAAGTAGGTAAAAAAGTACGCAAAACCATTGAAGAACTTGGCGGAACAATGCCCGAAAACCTACCCGTTGTCGAAAGCATTAAACAATTGGTAAAAAATAACAATCAGAACCAACTAAACGAAAACAACGATACCGAAAATGTGGAATAAAGTAAAATTAGGGGAGGTTTTATGTCGAGTAAAAGATGATATTACTATTGAAGATAATACATCTTATAAACAAATTACTGTTAGGCTAAACCATAAAGGAGTTATTTTACGTGGTTTGAAAAATGGAATTGAAATAAAATCAAAACAGTTTATTGCCAAAACTGGAAATTTAATTATTTCAGGAATTGACGCGAGAAATGGTGCAGTTGGAATTGTTCCAGAGGAATTAAATGGAGCTGTTGTTACTAATGATTTTTTGTTATATGATTGCAATAATCTAAAATTATCAACAGAGTATATCGCAGAATTACTAAAAACGGAATATTTCGATAATGAACTGAAAAAAGCGAGTGAAGGGACAACAAATCGAGTGCGATTACAAAAAGATAAATTTCTTAAAATTGAAATTCCTTTACCACCCCTATCAGAACAATTGACAATAGTAGCAAAACTTGAAAATGCCACCGCCAAACTCAAACAAATAAAGCAACTTAGAGCGGAAAGTTTGAAGGAAACGGAAATTTTGAAAAGTGGATATATGAAAAAGGCATTTGAATTAAAAAAAGATTGGAAAGAAAAGATAATTTCAGATATTTGTTATCACCCACAATATGGATTTACAGCAAGTGCTAATTTTGAATTAGGAAATGTAAAAATGTTAAGAATTACCGATATTCAAGAAGGTAAAGTAAATTGGGATAAAGTTCCATTTTGTATGTGCCAAAATTCTGAAACCTATTTATTGCAAGAAAACGACATATTATTTGCCCGAACAGGCGGAACAATTGGAAAAAGTTTTTTAATAAAAGGAAACGTACCAGAAAGCGTATTTGCTTCATATTTAATAAGATTACGAATAAAGGACGACACAAATATTGATTATGTATATAATTTTTTTCAAAGTCCTGAATATTGGCAACAAGTGTTTGATACGAAAACAGGAACAGGACAACCAAATATAAATGGTCAAAAATTGGCAAAATTAAAAATTCCAATTCCACCACTTGAAATTCAAAATCAAATAGTAAACGAAATAGAAAATTTCAACAAAAAATTGGATACCATAAAACAATTGCAACAACAAACCGAAGCAGAAATAACAGCAATGGAAAAAAGTATATTAAATAAATACATACAAACCAATTAGATAAATGAATAGAAACGCAAAATATAATCTTTTGTGCTAAACCAAACAAGTTTAGCATTTTTAAGGGCATAAGGTGTTTGCACTTTGCTTTTTTCCCAACGCACAGAAAAAAGCAAAGAGCAAACGATTTTTATATTTTTTGTTGCCCTTAAAAACCCTAAACTTTTGGTGCAAACTTTAAACATTTGTACCAGCACGAAAAAAAACAAAAATTAAAAGTTGGATAATAATGTAGTTAATCAAACTAATTGGATAAATGATTAATATGTTAATGATATAATGACTTGATAGACAGATGAAAAAAAGAAAAAAAAGCGTATAACATATTATTGACCGGCCATTGCATTTTTTTGTGGGCATTGTACGTAATCAAACATTTGTACAAGAAAGTAAGTTTTTCGGTAACACGAACATTTTACTTTCCTAAATTCAACTAATAAATGCAACTTTTGATGGAGGTAAGATATAGAATAT
>DYPB01000043.1 GCA_020720185.1 Flavobacterium psychrophilum
TTTTGAAGTAGTTTGAGTTTGGAATAGATTTCTAATGCGTAATTTGGGTTTAAAGCCTAATTCAGGCTTAGATTTTTGCTGTCAATAATCCAAAACGATTTGATATTATAAAAAATAAATTACTTTTGTACTAAATATTAATTATAAAAATAAAATGAAAAAATCATTACTAATCTTTGCCGTTGTATGTTCAGTTATTTCGTGCGATAAAAAAGAACCAGCTCCAAAGGAGTTTAAAACAGCTTATATTGACACACAAAAATTGATGGATGAATGCACAGAAGCTAAAGATGTGGCCGCTAAATACAAAGCATTAGCCGAAACAAAAGGAAAACAATTAGAAGGAGAAATTAATCGTTTTAAGGCCGAAGCTTCTAATTTTCAGAATGAAGCACAAGCAAAAGGACAAGCATGGGCACAACAGAAAGGAGCTGAATTGCAAAAAAGACAACAACAATTAGAGTATGCACAACAATCTGTTGGGCAAGAATTGCAAAATGAATTAGCTGTAGAAATGGATTCGGTTAAAATAAGAATGCAAAAAACTATTAAAGCTTTTGGAAAAGAAAAAGGATATACCTATATTTATGGTAGTAATGAAGCTTTACCATCGGTTTTATATGCTGAAGATAAATTAGATATTACAAAAGAGATTGTAAAAATTATTAATGCAAAATTTAAACCTGCAGATAAAAAATAATTTTAACGATTATAAAATTCAAACGGCAACTTGAAATTATTTTCAAATTGTCGTTTTGCTATTATACCAACCTATTCTACGGTATTGTTTATGTTTTCAGGATCAATAACCACTATATTGTTTCGCATTGCATTATAATAAGCTGCACGGCTTAAGGGTTCATATTCATCAGTTTCGCCAAGAAGTACTAAACTATCACTATCTGCTTTTCTAAAACTATAATTGGCTAAATTTCCAGTTCGAGTACAAACGGCATGAACTTTTGTAACATATTCTGCTGTTGCCATTAAGGCTGGCATAGGTCCGAAAGGCTTTCCTTTAAAATCCATATCAAGTCCCGCAACGATTACTCGAATACCAGAATTAGCCAAATCATTACAAATTTTTACAATCTCGTCGTCAAAAAATTGAGCCTCATCAATACCAACCACCTGACAACCTTGAGCCAAAATAGCAATATTTGCAGCAGCAGGAACTGGCGTCGAGCGGATTTCATTTTTATTATGAGAAACCACCATCTCCTCATCATATCGGGTATCGATAGCGGGTTTGAAAATTTCTACTTTTTGTTTTGCAAATTGGGCTCTTTTTAGCCTACGGATTAACTCTTCTGTTTTGCCAGAAAACATCGACCCAGAGATAACTTCTATCCACCCAAATTGCTCTTCATGATTTACTGTGTTTTCGAGAAACATTTTATAGTTTTATTGCTTTAAAAATGAATTAATTTTTTTACTTTGTAGCCGAAACAAAAATATTAAAAATCAACCATTATTGCATCAATATAATTTAAAAGTTATGAAAAAAAGATTAGAAGCAGAATTAATGAGCATTGCACACAGTGTTTTGAAACTTAAAGGTAAAGAAGATATAGAACAACTTTGTTCAGAAACGCTAAAACTATACGAAGCATTATCGGTATTAAAGTTTGTAGAAAACAATATTGACATCATTCAACCTAAAATGGATATTGATGATATTGAACAAAAGTTAGAGGCTGAATTTTATAACCCCCATAAAGATATTGCTCATAATATTGAGGCTGGAAACGAATATATATCTAAATTAGAAGACGAAATAGAAGAATTAAAAGTAGATTTAGATAAAATTGAGAAAAAGATAGAAAACACCGTAAGTTCTAAAACTATTTTCTTTGAAGACTTAATTTCAGACAATTTCAAAGAACCTATTTTTGAAAAAATTGAAGATAAAACAAAAACTGACAATAAGGAAACTGCAACACGATCGATTGATAAATCGACAGTAGGAATGAATATTAGTTTGAACGATAGGGTAGGTTTTGTTAAACATCTTTTTGATGATAATAATGAAGATTATATTAGAGTTTTATCTCAACTTTCAACAATTGAAACCCTTAATGAAACGAAAGATTTTATTGATAACATGGTAAAACCAGATTACAATAACTGGCAAGGTAAAGAAGATTTTGAAGCTCGTTTTATAGAAATTATAGAGCAGAAATTTAAAAACTAAATCCGTTTTTAAGAAATCAATAACACCAAAAAAATGTCAAAACTATATATTGTTCCCACTCCAATAGGAAACCTTGAAGATATAACCCTTAGGGCAATTCGTGTTCTGAAAGAAGTGGATTTAATTTTAGCAGAAGATACCAGAACAAGCGGAAAATTGTTAAAACACTACGAAATTAGTACCCATATGCACAGTCACCACATGCACAACGAGCATAAAACGATTGAAAATCTGATAAGCAGGTTACAGTCTGGAGAAACGATAGCATTAATTTCGGACGCAGGGACACCAGCCATCTCAGATCCAGGGTTTTTATTAACCAGAGCTTGCGTGGTAAACAATATTGAGGTCGAATGCCTACCAGGAGCCACAGCATTTGTACCTGCATTAGTAAACAGTGGTCTGCCAAATGACAAATTTGTTTTTGAAGGATTTTTGCCTGATAAAAAAGGCAGACAAACCCGATATTTAGCCCTTGCCGAGGAATATCGAACCATCATTTTGTATGTATCGCCACATAAATTAACCAAAACGCTAGCTGAATTTATTACTTATTTTGGCGAAGATAGACCCATTTGTGTTTCAAGAGAATTATCAAAATTGCACGAAGAGAATGTAAGAGGAACTGTAAAAGAAGTTCTTAATTATTTTGAAAATAAACCACCAAAAGGCGAAATAGTAATAATTGTAGGTGGAAAAAACAAATAGAATTACTAATAAAAAGTAGATAAGTTTAATAGTGTTGTTTCGGATTAATTAACAAATAAAACAAAAAGAGCATCAGTAAAGAAATAAATTTATAAAAAAACTAATTTATAGAACCCACCGTAATGATATTGTAGGAAATATTTGAGCAAAAATGTAAAAAATACAATCTACAAATCCATCTTTTTTAATTCGTTATAGTTTCTGTTTAGTTTTTTGAGTAAAAGCCCATATAACAGCTTGTAAAACAACCAAAAAAGTAATACAAAAAAAGATAAACTTAAAATAATATAGCCTATTGCTTTTAAAAATGGTAACATTGTAGATTCTCTTTCCACTTTTTCTATAAACAATTGATATTTTGGATCGTATTTAAATTGTACAAACAAAATAATTAAAGTCCCAAAGATAAAAAACAAAAGATTAAACCAAATATAGGAATTAACCGTTTTTTTGGTTTTTAAAATCTTTTGCATTAAGATTTTTGTTGATGAAGTAACACAAATTTCTTTATAATTTTTATAAAACAAATAGATAAAAACCGCAACAACTATATAATTAATAATATTATAAACATTATTTATCTCAATTACATAAGCTGCAATAGCCATACCGTATTTTTGCTTTATATAACCATCTCCCAAAAAAGCAAAACTTATAATATTCCAAAAAAACAACTCTAAAACACTAACAACCAAAATCCATTTTACAATTGAAGATGATTTTTTATGTATCATTTTATAAATTTCGTCTTCAGAAACTTGTTTAAAAGCATTTGTATTTTGCCAGTTTTTTTTCAATAAATCCAACTCTTTCATATTCTTACGGATTTAATATTTTTTTTAATTTTCCTTTAATTCTATTCATTCTTACTCGTGCATTTACTTCACTAATTCCTAATGTTTCTGCAATTTCCGTATAATCCTTATCCTCTAAATACATAAAAATCAATGCTTTTTCTATGTCGTTTAATTGATAAACTGCTTCATACATTAATTTTAATTGTTCCTCAACTTCAGGATTATATTCCTCGCTACTGATAAAAAATTGTTGTTTTTCATAATCAACGGTTTGTATGGTTCGTGTGCTTTTTCGATAGAGCGTAATTGTGGTATTTAGAGCTACTCGATATGCCCAAGTTGAGAATTTACTATCGCCTCTAAATTTTGGAAAGGCATTCCAAAGTTGAATGGTTATTTCCTGAAACAGGTCTTTATGAGCATCGTCGCCACGAGTGTATAATCTACAAATTTTGTGGATTATATTCTGGTTTTGTTGCAACTGCTGTATAAATGATTGTTCTAAACTTAATGCCATACTGGGAGTTAGTACCTAAATATTTAATTTGTTACAAAATATTTATTTGATTACAAATATAAATAAACTAAAACAGCCCAAGAGATTAATTCTCGGACTGTTCTTGATTTCTTAATATAATTTTACGAACGCCTCTAAAAGAACTAATAAACGACAACTATTTTTGTTTAGTGATATACATTTTTTATTTCTAAATATACTTCGTTACATCTAATTTTGAATTATTTATGCGTTCCCTGATAATATTTTATTCCAATACAGCCAAGGTAATACTTTGGTTTTTAGCATCCACATTAACCAGTTTGGTTTTGCTTGATTGATTGGAAAGGTCATTGTTGGCGTGTTTGTATAGTCAAATTCGGCTAACATCAATTTGCCATATTGTGTAGGAATTGGACAAGCACTGTAACCTGTATATTCTGATTTTAGTGTTGAATTTTCTAAAAATGACAAGATGTTTTCAACAACCACTGGTGCTTGTTTTCGGATGGCAGCTCCAGTTTTACTGCACGGTGCGTTAGTACAATCTCCTAAAGCAAAAACATTTGGGAAACGGCTGTGTTGCATCGTGTTTTTATTAATTTCCACATATCCAAAAGGACTATTAGCATCGGCTAATGGACTTTTTTTAATAAAATCGGGTGCTGATTGTGGTGGTACAGAATGGCATAAATCAAATTTCAAATCCACAACTTTAACTTCGTTATTGTCTGAAACATTCACACCATAACATCCTGCAAATGCTGTATTTATTGCATTTTTGTCGCTTTCTTTTGTTTCAAAAGATATCGTACTGTTTTCACCATCAACTTTGATAACATTTACTCCAAAATGAACTTTTATATTTCCTCTTTTCACAACTTCTGTAAGTGTTTCGGCATATTCTTTTACTCCAAAAATTACACCTGCACCAGACAAATAATGTACATCACATTTATCTAAAATCCCTTTTTTTCTCCAATAATCTACTGCAAGATACATAATTTTATGTGGTGCTCCACCACATTTTATTGGTGTTGTCGGATTTGTAAATACAGCAGTTCCTCCTTTAAAATTTTTAATCATTTCCCAAGTATATGGTGCTGAGTTAAAATCATAGTTACTACTGATATTATTTTTACCAATATTTTCTTTCAACCCTGATATTTTATTCCAATCTAATTGAATACCAGGACATACGATTAATACATCGTAAGAAATTTCTTTGCCACTATTACAGATAACTTTGTTGTTCTCTGGATCAAAGGTTGTTACGGCATCTTTTACCCATTCTGCTTTTTTAGGCATGTAATCTGCTTGATTTTTTTCTGTCTTTTTAACATCAAAAATTCCAGCTCCTACCAGTGTCCAAGCGGGTTGATAATAATGTTTAGACGATGGGTCAATAATTGTAATTTTAAAATTACTGTTTTTTTTAAGTAATTTACTGGCAACGGATAATCCAGCATTTCCGCCACCGACAACTACAATTTTTTGGTTTGAATTTTGCATTTTTTTATTTTTAATTAGTTAAATGAATGTGTTTTTTATAAAAAAACTCTTTTTCTATTGGGTAAATTCAAGTTATTGCTGTAATCTTATCAAAAGCAATAATTGGTTTGTAAAATTATTAAATTTATTGTTAAAAAAACAAATTTTTCTCGTAAAATTTCTAAAACCCTATTAACTGTAGGCCAATTAAACTTATTCGAATTGCATTTTTGATTTCAAAAGTCGTTAAATTTATCTAAAATTCTTTCTTAAAATTTGCAATCTATAATTCTGCGATAAAAAAATCACTAATAATCAAGGATTTAATTTTTTATTAATACGGAACCACGGGTATAAGCCTTAAAATTGTATTTTTGCAAAATGGAAACAAATAGACAGAAAAAAATAGGTGGTGTTCTTCAAAAAGATTTAGTAGATATTTTGCAAGGCGAAGTGCGTAAAAATAATATTTCTAACCTTATTATATCGGTATCAAAGGTATTAGTAACCAGCGATTTGTCAATAGCAAAAGTACATTTAAGTATTTTTCCACAAGAAAAAGCTCTTGAAACCCTAACGGCTATAAAATCAAATGCGGTAATGATAAAACATAATTTATCGCAAAGAGTGCGGTTGCAATTACGTAAAGTTCCAAATCTTGTTTTTTATATAGATGATAGTTTGGATTATATTGAAAAAATAGACCAAGCCTTGTCTGGTAACGATAATCCTATTGAAAATAGAGATTTGTTAGAAAAAAGAAAATTCTTGTAAGCCTTGAACTTCTCGTTTTACATAGCAAAAAGATATGTTTTTAGTCGCAACAAAAACAATGCAATAAATATTATAACAGGTATTGCATCGTTTGGAATTGTGGTTGGAGCAATGGCTTTGTTTGTGGTTTTGTCTGTCTTTTCTGGACTTCGAGATTTTAGCACTCAATTTAGTAATAGTTTTGATCCCGATTTAAAAATTACTGCCATCAAAGGGAAATCATTTTTTGTATCAGAAGATCAAAACCAAAAATTATTGAAATTAGAAGGTGTTTTTGCACAATCTAAAATTGTTGAGGAACAGGTGCTCTTTTCTTTCGATGGCAAAAATGAAGTAGCTTTAATAAAAGGAGTTGATAGCATTTATAGTAAAGTGAACGATGTAAAAAAATCACTCATTAACGGACAATGGTTAAAACCAGACACTTATCAGGCGGTTGTAGGCTATGGAATTGCCGATAAATTATCAATGGGATTGTTTGATTATAACAATAAATTTGAGGTTTTTGTACCTAAAAAAGGAGCAGGAATTATTGAAAGCGAGGAAGATGCTTTTACAAAAGAATTAATTATTCCTGTAGGGATTTATGCCGTAAATGAAGATATTGACAATAAATATGTTTTTGCCGACATTGGTTTAGTACAAGAATTATTAGCCTACAAAACTAACCAAATTTCGAGTATTGAGATGAAATTAAAACCGAATGTAATAGAAGAAGAAGTAAAAACGGAGCTTCAAGAAATATTCGACCATAAAATTTTAATAAGAAATAGAGCCCAACTAAACGATAGTTTATACAAAATGCTAAATGCTGAAAATGCAGCTGTTTATTTAATTTTTACATTAGTAATTATTCTAACTCTTTTTACACTTGCAGGAGCAATAATTATGATGATTATTGATAAAAAATATAATTTAAAAACATTACTGAATTTAGGTGTTGAGATAAAAGACCTGCGAAAAATATTCTTATTACAAGGTACACTTTTAACTTTTATTGGAGGAATATTTGGGCTGTTTTTAGGAACAATTACAGTTATCATTCAACAACAATTTAATTTAATAATGATAACCCCAACTCTTGCTTATCCCGTGATTTTCAATTTCCAAAATATATTAATTGTATTAATTACTATATTTACACTCGGTTTTATTGCCTCATGGATTGCCAGCAGTCGAGTGAGTAAAAATTTATTAGAATAAAATATAACAGAGTACAACAGTACCCTAATTAAAAACAATTTACAATTAAAAAAAATGCTTCGTTTACAACTTCCAACAGACCCAAGATGGGTAAATATAGTAGAAACAAATATTGAAGAAATATTAACAGACCACGCTTGGTGCGAACAAAAAGCCGCCTCGAATGCAATTACAATAATCACCATTAATTCAGAATATCCAGATTTAGTAGCTGATATGTTGGCACTTGCAAAAGAAGAAATTGAACATTTTGAGATGGTTCATGAGATTATTAAAAAAAGAGGATTAAAATTAGGGAGAGAACGAAAAGACGATTATGTAGGCGAATTAGCACAATATATGAAACGAAGCAACACAGGCAGCAGAGTATCTGGTTTTGTGGAACGATTACTTTTCTCGGCAATGATTGAAGCTCGCAGTTGCGAACGATTTAAAGTTTTGTCAGAAAACATAAAAGACGAAGAATTATCAAAATTTTATTGGGATTTAATGGAAAGCGAAGCCGCACATTATACAACATTTATAACTTATGCTCGAAAATATGGACACGGTATTGATGTAGAAAAACGCTGGAACGAATGGCTCGAATTTGAAGCATCAGTTATTGCAAAATACGGTAAAAAAGAAACGGTTCATGGATAAAATTACCCTCAATCCATCTCCGAGACAGAAGAAACCTGCTTACACTCAATCCATTTGCTCATATATTTTGTGCTTTGCATTGTGTGATGGAACAGCATTTGCCCAATAAAATTTTCAGCCCTATGTTTTGATAAATCAGTTTGAATTTCAATTATTTGATTCATAAAACAGTCTCCGTAAAAGTTTTTATCAAAACAATTATTAATAATTTTAATTCCATTTTGTTGGGCAGTTTGCCATTTCATTTTATTGATATAAAAAGTAACAGCAGCATCCGAAAATGCAGTTTCATTATCAGAAATTGCACCATTCCAATCAAACGCACCGTGCATTCCTTCTGCACCAATAGTACTTGTAATACTTGGAGTACCCGTTTGCATAGCATCTATCAATTTTCCTTTTAAACCCGCACCAAATCGGAGTGGAGCCAATAAAACACGAGCATTTTTAATCACTGCATGAGCATTATCTGCCCTGCCTTTGATAATAAACCCTTCTTTCGAGTTGTGCAATTGTTGTGCTTTTTCGGTAACATACGATCCGTAAATATGGATTTCAGCATCGGGAAGTTGCTTTTTTATGTGTCTCCAAATATTATTTTTTAAGTACAAAACCGCATCCCAGTTGGGTTCGTGTCTAAAATTTCCTATCGAAATAAAATGCTGCCTTTCGGCAAATGAAGGAAAGGTTTTAAACCCATCTTTAGCAATTTTATTTAAAAGAAAAGGCAAATAACAAAGTATTTTTTCATCAATTTTAAAAACCGATGAAAGTAAATTCATTTCAAAACTGGAGATAATCAACGATAAATCACAACGATAAATAGATGCAATTTCTCTTTTTGCTAAATCAGAATTTAACAAATCATTATCCGTAAATTCAATATTTTTTTTAAGATTATCGTGCCTTGTTTTTCTTAAAAAATGTAAATCTTCAGTGTCTAAAATCCGTAAACAATCAGGACAATTTTTAGCAACCCGCCAGCCAAATTGCTCTTCAATCATAAAACGGTCAAAAACAACAGCCGTAGGGTTTATCTTTTTCATCAAATCATCAAAACCAGAATCATTCATTTTGATTCGAAAAGAATTGATTGCTAAAGACTTAAAATCAAAAGAAAATTCACCTTCAGACGCTGTTGATGCAAAATTTATTTGCCAATTTTTATGCTGAAATTGTTCAATTATTTGCAACATTCGACTGCCAGCAGCTGTAGAATTTGGCTCTGGAAAAACAGCACCTATAATTAATATTTTTTGATTCAAAGTAAATGATTTTTGTCAAAAATAAACTTTTTTTAAAATATAAAAAAATACTATCAACTAAAAAAGTCCGTAACCATTGAAACAAAAGGATTAATTTGAGAAATAAAAAACCTATCTCCCCATATTTTAGAATAATTTGCATGACCGACAAACTTTTTACTGTGCTTTTGCAAATCATTACTTTTGGTTTTTTTACTCACAATGATATAAAAAAAGGTAAATTTAAAAATTAGCCTCTTGTTTATAAAATTTTAATTTTTGCAAAACTAAAATTAAGGATGTACCTTTGTTGCCACTATTTTCATATAATTTTATTCTTATCAAATATAAAATGTTTTCAATAAAAAACTTACACGCCACAATAGGCGATAAAGAAATTCTAAAAGGAATTAATCTCGAAGTAAAAGCAGGAGAAGTACATGCAATTATGGGACCAAATGGTGCAGGAAAAAGCACGCTTTCATCAATAATTGCTGGAAATGAAAATTTTGAAGTTACTCAAGGAAAAATTTTATTAGAAGGCAATGATGTTTCTGAATTATCGCCAGAGCAGAGGTCTCATAAAGGGATATTTTTATCATTTCAATATCCAATAGAAATACCAGGAGTTTCGGTTACAAATTTTATGCGAACAGCAATAAATGAAACTCGAAAGGCACAAGGAAAAGACGAAATGCCGGCTAATGAGATGTTGAAAATGATTCGTGAAAAATCTGAATTATTGGAAATTGACCGTAAATTTTTATCTCGTTCATTAAATGAAGGTTTTAGTGGTGGAGAAAAAAAGCGAAATGAAATTTTTCAAATGGCAATGCTTGAACCAAAATTAGCCATTCTGGACGAAACAGATTCTGGACTTGATATTGATGCGTTAAGAATTGTTGCAAACGGTGTAAATAAATTGAAAAACGAAAACAATGCCATTTTAGTAATTACACATTATCAAAGGCTTTTAGATTATATCATTCCTGATTTTGTACATGTTTTAATGGATGGTAAAATAGTCAAATCGGGCGGAAAAGAACTGGCTTACGAATTGGAAGAAAAAGGATACGATTGGATTAAGGCAGAAAATTAGTTAGCAGTTTTCAGGTTGCAGTTTTTAGAAACTCACAACTCATAACTCATAACTTACAACTAAAAAACAATGTTAAAAGAAAAATTATTATCCTCATTTATGGCATTTGAAGAACAAATAGATGTTCATTCAGACTTATATATTATTAGAACAAATGCTATAAAAAACTTTGAAAATAAAGGCTTCCCTACAAAAAAAGAAGAAGGTTGGAAATACACATCGCTCAATTCAATATTAAAAAATGATTTTTCAGTTTTTCCAAAAAATGAAAATTCTATAGAATTATCAGATGTAAAAAAATATTTTTTGCATGAAATTGACACCTATAAATTAGTTTTTGTGGATGGTTTTTTCAATTCTTTTTTATCATCAACAACCCACGATGGAATGGATATTTGTTTAATGTCTTCGGCAATTACAAAACCAAAATACAAGATGGTGATTGATAACTATTTTAATCAAATTGCTAAAAAAGAAGAAAGTTTAACCTCATTAAACACCGCTTTTGCTAATGAAGGTGCGTTTATTCATATTCCAAAAAGCAAAGTAGTAGAAAAACCTATTGAGATTATATATTTTTCGACAAGAATGGAACCTATTTTGGCACAACCACGAAATTTAATTGTTATTGGCGAAAACGCTCATGTTCAAATTATTGAACGACATCAGAGTTTGAATGAATCTCGAATAGATTCTGGAGTAATTCTAACTAATTCGGTAACTGAAATTTTTGCTCAAAAAAGAGCCACTATTGATTATTATAAAATTCAGAATGATAGTTTAAAGGCTAATTTGATTGATAATACATATATTTCTCAAAAACAAGAAAGTACGGTTTCTGTAAATACATTTTCTTTCGGAGGGAATTTAACAAGAAACAATCTAAATTTTTATCATTTTGGAGAAAGAGTTACAAGTAATTTGAATGGAATTACGATTATCGGCAAAACTCAATTGGTTGATCACTATACACTTATAAACCATTCTACCGCAAATTGCGAAAGCCATCAGGATTACAAAGGAATTTTTTCGGATAATGCCACTGGGGTTTTTAATGGTAAAATATTTGTTGAGAAAGATGCACAAAAGACAAATGCTTTTCAGAAATCGAATAACATTTTATTGAGTGATAAAGCAATAATAAACGCAAAACCGCAACTTGAAATTTTTGCTGACGATGTAAAATGCTCACACGGTTGTACTATTGGTCAGCTTGATGAAACGGCAATGTTTTATCTTCAGCAACGAGGAATTCCTAAAAAAGAGGCTAAAGCATTATTGATGTTTGCTTTCTCAAATGCAGTTATTGAGAGTATTAAAATACCTAAATTAAAACAACGAATTACTAAAATTATAGCTACAAAATTAGGCGTAAAATTAGGTTTCGATTTGTAACGGTGTTTGATATAATAAAAAAGAACCGCCTTTTGAGCGATTCCTTATTAATTGTATGTTCAAAATTTAACCAAACGAATTAAAACAAAAACAATACAATTCTAATATAACCACTTTTATCAACTATTTTTTTGATAAAAGTGTTTACAATATTTTTATTAGAATACCTATATAACTCAAAATTGAACTTGCCCTCTTGAATTTAGACCAGAAATTTTAAAATAAAAAGGCATAGATTTTTAAAATAAAAATCTAAATTTGTCTAAAATAAAGCAAGTAATTAATATAATTATGATATTTGTAATGATGAAAAAATGGGACAACTTACTTATCCATTTAAAATTCCTCATCAAGAGAAATCCTGAATAAGTTGATTTAATGTGTCAATTTGTTAATGTGAGAATTAGTCAATTTTCTAACCATACAATTTTAATGACACTTTTCTAATTGGCACATTGACTAATTGTCTAATCATCTAATTAAAAAAATTATGCCATTTTATCACAAACTTGGAACTATTCCTCCAAAACGACATACACAATTCAGAAAACCAAACGGAGATTTGTACTATGAACAGCTTTTTGGAACCGTTGGTTTCGATGGAATGTCAACCAATTCCTATCACGAGCAACGACCAACGCAAGTAAAAGAAATTCGTTCACAATATAGCGTTGCACCAACTATTGCAAAATCAAACAACATTCAATCCTATAAATTAAGAGGTTTTGAGGTGGAACCACAAGACGATTTCTTAGAAAGTCGCAAAATTGTATTAACCAATTCCGATTGTCATATAGTTCTTGCCGCCCCTAGGAAATCAACAACCGATTATTTCTATAAAAACACCGATTCTGATGAAATGATTTTCATTCATCAAGGTTCAGGAAAACTAAGAACCATTTACGGAAATCTCGATTTTAAATACGGTGATTATTTAATCGTTCCACGAGGAATTATCTACAAAATCGATTTTGATACGGAAGAAAATCGTTTATTCATTGTAGAATCTCATGCCCCAATTTACACCCCAAAACAATACCGTAATTGGTTTGGACAACTATTAGAACACGCACCATTTTGCGAAAGAGATATTCGTCGTCCATACGAATTAGAAACCAACAACGAATTTGGCGATTTCGTAATCAAAGTAAAAAAGAAAGACGAAATTTTCGAAATGATTTATGCCACACATCCGTTTGATGTCGTTGGTTATGATGGTTACAATTATCCGTATGCATTTTCTATCCACGATTTTGAACCAATTACGGGTAGAATTCATCTTCCGCCACCAATTCACCAAACATTTGAAACATCGGCTTTTGTAATATGTTCTTTTGTTCCAAGACTTTACGATTATCATCCGCTTTCAATTCCTGCACCATACAATCATAGTAATATCGATGCTGATGAGGTTTTGTATTATGTAGATGGCGATTTTATGAGCAGAAACGACATAAAACCTGGAAATATTTCGTTGCATCCAGCAGGAATTCCACACGGACCACATCCAGGAGCAGCCGAAAGAAGTATTGGTAAAAAAGAAACGCTTGAGTTAGCCGTAATGGTGGACACTTTCAAACCATTAATGGTTACAGAGGAAGCTATGAAGATTGCAGACAACGATTATTTTAAATCTTGGTTAGAATAATTAGAAAATGTGTCAATTAGAAAATTAGATAATTGACACACAATTTAACGATTTAATTCTCATTATTAACTAATTGACACATTAAAATATGACTTTCAACGAAAAATATAAAGACAATGCAATTCTTTTAAAAACGTTTGACTTCGCCAAAAAAATTGTTATTTATGCTGAATTACTTGAATCCAAAAGGAAATTTGTTGTTGCAAATCAAGTTCTAAAATCAGGAACATCCATTGGAGCAAATGTAAAAGAATCTCAAAATGCAGAAAGCAAAGCTGATTTTATACATAAACTCAAAATAGCAATGAAAGAAGCAGATGAAACAGAATTTTGGTTGTTTTTATGCAATGAATTAGAAAGTTATCCAAATTGTGATTCATTATTAAATGAGTTATCAGAAATATTAAAAATATTGAATAAAATAATTTCAACAACTAAAAAAAATAGTTAGTAATTAGAAAATTAGATAATTGACACACTGCTAAATTATCTAATTATCAGATTATCTAATTGACACATTAAACTATGGCAAGACAAGTAAAATCCGTAGAATACGGACTAGAAAAAATATTCAGTGGAGCACAAGATTTTCTTCCACTATTAGGAACAGACTATGTTGAATTTTATGTTGGAAACGCAAAACAATCCGCACATTATTACAAAACAGCATTCGGATTTCAATCACACGCATACCGTGGGTTAGAAACAGGTTCCAAAGATTCTGTAAGTTATGTTTTGAAACAAGATAAAATTCGTTTGGTTCTTACAACGCCACTAAACAGTAGTTCACCAATCAACGATCATTTGCGTAAACATGGCGATGGTGTAAAAGTAATTGCTCTTTGGGTTGAAGATGCAAAATCAGCTTGGGAAGAAACAACAAAACGAGGAGCTGTATCGTTTATGGAACCAACTGTAGAAAAAGACGAACACGGTGAAGTTGTTCGTTCAGGAATTTACACTTATGGTGAAACTGTTCACATATTTGTAGAAAGAAAAAACTACAACGGTGCCTTTTTACCAGGTTTTGTAGCATGGAAATCAGAATACAATCCAGAACCACTTGGACTAAAATATGTTGATCACATGGTTGGAAATGTAGATTGGGGACAAATGAACCAATGGGTAAAATGGTACGAAGATGTAATGGGATTTGAAAATTTCCTTTCGTTTGACGATACTCAAATTCATACCGAATATTCCGCTTTGATGAGTAAAGTAATGAGTAACGGTAACGGAAGAATCAAATTTCCGATTAATGAACCAGCAAAAGGAAACAAAAAATCGCAAATTGAAGAATATATCGATTTTTATGAAAGTTCAGGAGTTCAACATCTTGCTGTTGCAACTGATGATATTATAAAAACCGTCGCAGGATTAAAAGCTCGTGGAGTAGAATTTTTGCCACCGCCGCCACAAGCTTATTATGACGATATTCCAAATCGATTGGGTGTTCATAGAGATATGATGAAAGAAGACATCAAAGAATTGCAAAAACTTTCTATTTTAGTTGATGCCGATGAAGATGGTTATTTATTACAAATATTTACCAAACCTGTTGAAGACAGACCAACTTTATTTTTTGAAATCATTCAAAGAATGGGTGCAACCGGATTTGGAGCAGGTAACTTCAAAGCACTTTTTGAGTCAATTGAAAGAGAACAAGCATTGAGAGGAACTTTGTAAAAAAAAACAATAAAAGTGCCGTTATACCAAATCATCAAACACGATACTGCAACCAAAATATTAATTTGGAAAATTACAGAAACATTAGAAGAATTGCAAAACAAAATTGTTTTGACAAATGAAAATGTAACTCGTATTTCTGAAATGAAATCAACAGTTCATAAGTGTGCTTTTTTTTCTGTTAGGAAATTATTAGCAATAGAAAATTATACTGATTTTGATTTGCTTTATGATGAATTTGGGAAACCACACCTTATTGATGAAAAATACATTTCGATATCACATTCTCATCAATTTGCAGCAATAATTATAAGCAAAAAACCTGTTGGAATTGATATTGAAATGCAACGGAATAAGATAATTGATATTGCCAATAAATTTACAAACGACAACGAAAATAGTTTTGTGAATTTATTGGATATTAAATCTTTAACCACAATTTGGGGTGCAAAAGAAGCTGTTTTTAAAATTGTAAATCAAAAAGGAATTAGTTTTAAAAATCATTTATTTGTTGATAAATTCAGTTTCAATAACGGGCAAACAAACCTATTACTGAAAGCAGAAAAAGAAACACATAATTTTCTGATATTTTTTAAAGAAATAGAAAATTTTATTTTGGTTTATGCGTTACAAAATCAATAATCATTACTTTTCAACTAATATAAAATGACACAAGATTTATTCAAATTCTCGATGATTTTTGGAATTTTCTTTGGAATTTTCTTTATCATTTATACCAATTTATCTCCAAAGAGAAAAGACAAATCAATCATTTATCTTAATCTTTTTGTGTTGTTTTTTACCCTCAACAACCTACAAATTACCCTTGCCGATTATAATTTTATAAACCTAAATTTCTTTGAACGAAAATTATTAATCCCTTTTTATGCCTTAATAATTCCTGCTTTCTACACTTTTGTAACCTATTATCTGAAAGTCGAAAAAAAAATTAAATCTTTTGTTGTTCTTTCAATCGTATTGTTTTGTTCCGAAATCTTGGTTAGGCTTGTTTTTGCAACCCAGTATTTCTATGATAACAACAATTATATTATTGCGAAATATGCACAAATAGAAGAAATTATAAACCTATTTTACACCATTTTCTTATACCTAAAAGTAGTTTATTTTTTTATGCATCAAGCAAAATTATACGAAAAGATAGCTTCGTTTGATAATATGATATGGTTGAAAAAATTTCTTTTATATGGGTTTTTAATCATTGTTTTGTGGGTTTTTGCCATAACATTTAATCTAAAAGAGGTTATTACTCCTAATATTCCTGTTTACTATCCGTTACGATTATCTTCTACACTGTTGATATTTTGGATAGCCTACTATGGTTTTTTTCAATACAATTTATTAACTGAAAGAATTGAATTAAGAAAAGAAATAGCAGCAGATGATTCTCAAAAAGAATTACTAAAGACAGAAAGTACAAACAAAAATTTTATAATCATTCAGAATTGTATTTTAGAAAACAAACTATATATCGACCCCAATTTGTGTGTAGAGGCAGTTGCCAAAAACTCAAATATAAATGCTAAAAAAATACCTCAAATTATACAAGAAGCCACAAATTATAACTTTCCAGATTATATTAATTCCTTGCGAGTAGAAAAAGCTAAGAAATATCTAACCAAACAAAAATATGCCGATTATACAAATGTTGCTATTGGATTAGAATGTGGTTTCAATTCAAAATCAACTTTTTATAGAGCATTTTCAAAATTTGTAAACGCAACCCCAACGGAATACCGCCAGCAAAACCAGCAACAATAGCATTTATATTCAAGTTTGAATTTAACCCAAATTACGCATTAGAAATCTATTCCAAACTCAAACTACTTCAAAAA
>DYPB01000195.1 GCA_020720185.1 Flavobacterium psychrophilum
CGTTAGCCGACACCCTAAGAAACACCCTGCAAAAAAGAAACAGAAGGCAAATTTCAACCTAAAATAGCGACAAGGAAGCAATAAAATTTGTAACTTTGTCGTGAACAAATTCATTAAGAAAAGTGTAATGATCGAAAAAAATGCAAAACCATTTTTAAAATGGGCAGGTGGAAAAACACAACTGATTTCAGACATTGAAAAATCAATGCCGAAAGAGTTTGTGAATTCAAAATTTACGTACATTGAACCTTTTGTTGGAAGTGGTGCAATACTATTTTGGATGCTTAACAACTTTCCAAAAATAGAAAAAGCAGTTATTAACGACATAAACGAAGACTTAATAAACACCTATAAAACTATTGCTTCAAACCCAAAAGAGCTTATTTCAAATCTTGAAATATTACAAAATGAGTTCCATTCATTGGAAGGAAATGAAGACAATAAAAAACTTTATTACTACCAAAAAAGAGACTTGTACAATACAAGAAAAACAGAACAAAGCGGACAAGCCGCTTTGTTTATTTTCATTAATCGTACTTGCTTTAATGGTTTGTATCGAGTGAATAGTAAAAACCTTTATAATGTACCAATGGGTGGCTATAAAAAGCCAACCATTTGCGACAAAGAGAATATTTGGGCTGTAAGCAACGCACTACAAAAAGTAGAAATTCTTTGTGGCGACTTTGAAAATACTTTAAATTCAGCAAATGAAAACTCATTGTTTTATTTTGATCCACCTTATAAGCCTTTGAGTGAAACTTCAAGTTTTAACACATACACCAAAGATAGTTTTGATGATGCTGAACAAATAAGACTTAAAGACTTCTGCACAAAACTTGACATTTTAGATTATAATTGGATTTTAAGCAATTCTGATTTGAAAGGAAAAGACGAAAACGATAATTTTTTCGATGATTTGTATAGCGATTTTACAATTTCAAGGGTTGATGCAAGAAGAAGCATAAATGCTAATCCAGAAAAAAGAGGAAGCATTAAAGAATTACTAATCACTAACAAAACAAATAATCAAGAATATGTCAGAACAATTTAAACTTTTCTTATCGCAACTTTCTGAAACAAATGCAACACTTGATTATTTCACAGATTTCGGAAAAATTGTAACTAATATAAACAAGATTTCAATCAAACTGAACCAGTTAAATTACTTAATTGGAAAGGAAGATTTAGGAAAAGCAATTGAAGAACTTTACCAAGAAAACCCAAAAGTTTTTGAAGTTTTAGACATTCTAATTGCTGTTAGAAAAAAGGACAATAAAAAAATAATTCATAGTTCAGGCGACATTATTATGCTTGACACATTTTTTCATTCGCCAGCAACTATTTTAGAATACATCACTGAAACAGGTTTAGGCGACATTTTCAAAAACAAAAATGTTACAAATCTTGTAGATTATGTTTTTGGTATTGAAGTTGGTTTAGACACAAATGCAAGAAAAAATAGAGGTGGCGACAATATGTCAAAAGCAGTTTCATTGATTTTTGACAACGCAAAAGTGTTCTACAAAAAAGAAGTAAGCAATACTGTTTATCCCGAAATAATCAGTTTGGGAGCAGATGTAAAAAGGTTTGATTTTGTCATAAAAACCAAAGTAAAAACCTACCTAATTGAAACTAATTTTTACAATGGTGGTGGTTCAAAGTTGAACGAAACAGCAAGGTCATATTCAGATGTTGCACCGAAAATTAATCAATACGAAAAGTACGAATTTGTTTGGATTACTGACGGACAAGGTTGGCATTCTGCCAAAAATAAATTGGAAGAAGCGTTTAGTATTATTCCACATTTATACAATTTAACAACACTCAATCTGTTTGTCGAAAAGGTAAAAGCAGAAGGAATAATCAGTTTCTAAAATGCTAAATCCATTTTTCAAATCAGACGACAAAGATTTTTATCTACTTCACGGAGATACAATGGAACTTTTGCCTCAATTTGAGCATAAGTTTGATATGATTTTTGCAGACCCACCTTACTTTCTATCAAACAATGGACTTTCTATCCAAAGCGGAAAAATAGTAAGTGTAAATAAAGGCAAGTGGGACAAATCGGAAGGATTTGAATTTATAAATGACTTCAACAGGAAGTGGCTAACATTGGCAAGAGAAAAAATGAAAGAAGATGCTACTATTTGGATAAGCGGAACAATGCACAATATTTTTTCAGTAGGACAAATCCTAAACGAATTAGGTTTTAAAATTCTAAACGTGATTACTTGGGAAAAGTCAAATCCACCACCAAATTTTTCTTGTCGCTACTTTACATATTCAACAGAACAAATAATTTGGGCAAGGAAAAGCGACAAAGTTCCTCATTATTACAACTATGAACTAATGAAGCAATTAAATGACGACAAACAAATGAAAGACGTTTGGAAGTTGCCAGCCATTGCACCTTGGGAAAAATCTTGTGGGAAACACCCAACACAAAAGCCATTATCTGTTTTGACCAGACTTATTTTGGCTTCGACAAAGCCTAATGCTTGGATTTTAGACCCATTTACAGGAAGTAGTACGACAGGAATTTCAGCTAATTTATCGGGCAGACGGTTTTTAGGAATTGACCAAGAAGTAGAATTTTTGAACATAAGCAAAAATCGAAAACTTGAAATTGAAAACAACAAAAAATTTGCAACTTACAGACAAAAGTTAGGCTGTTTTGACAATAAAAAAGAGCAAGAATTGTTTGTAGTTGAAGAACCACAAACAGAATATAAAACAGAATTAAACTTGACGAAAAAAAGGGCGATCGGCTAACAGGGATTTGGCAAAATGGGGGCAGAAGTGCTAAATTGAGCATTTGTACTTCTATCAACATTAGTGCTAATTTGAACATTT
>DYPB01000044.1 GCA_020720185.1 Flavobacterium psychrophilum
TGTATCTACCAAGAACCATTTTGCAGGGATATAAAAACAACTTGTATCTACCAATAACTATTTTGCAGGGATATAAAACTAACCTGTTGCTGTGAATAAATTTTTAGAAAATTAATCAATCCTATAAAAACCACAATACCTATGTAAAACTTCTGGAATTACAATACCTTCGGGCGTTTGATAGTTTTCTAAAATGCCTGCCAAAACTCGTGGCAAAGCCAATGAACTACCGTTTAAAGTATGTGCTAATTGATTTTTACCATCTTTGTCTTTATATCTTAATTTTAATCGATTGGATTGAAAGGTTTCAAAATTTGATACCGATGAAATTTCCAACCAACGGTCTTGTGCGGTACTAAAAACCTCAAAATCATAGGTCATTGCTGATGCAAATCCCATATCGCCACCACATAATCTTAAAATTCTGTAGGGCAATTTTAATTCGTCCAAAATATTTTTAACATGTTCAACCATTCCTTCCAAAGCTTCGTAAGATTTATCAGGATGCTCAATTCTTACAATTTCGACTTTGTCAAATTGATGTAAACGGTTCAAACCCCGAACATGAGCCCCCCAACTTCCAGCCTCCCGACGGAAACATGGGGTGTAACCAGTAGCTAAAACTGGGAGTTCGTTTTCGTTTAAAATCACATCTCTAAAAATGTTAGTAACAGGCACTTCCGCAGTTGGAATCAAATATAAATCGTCCTTGGCATCGTGGTACATTTGCCCCTCTTTATCAGGCAATTGCCCAGTTCCATAAGCCGAAGCCTCGTTTACCAAATGCGGCACTTGGTATTCTTTATAGCCAGCAGCTGTATTTTTATCTAAAAAATAAGAAATTAATGCTCGTTGCAATTTTGCCCCTTTGTCTTTATAAACAGGAAATCCTGGAGCAGTAATTTTAGTCCCCAATTCAAAATCTATGATGTCGTATTTTTTGATTAACTCCCAATGTGGCAATGCTCCATCGTGCAGTTTTGGAATTTCACCACTTTCAAAAACATTCAGATTATCATCGGCAGATTTTCCATTTGGAACTAAATCCGCAGGTAAATTTGGAAGAGTATATAGTTTTTGGGTCAAATCGTTTGCCAAAACAGTAACTTTTTCTGACAACTCCTTCCCTCCTTCTTTCAATAAAGCTACTTTTTGTTTCAAAATTTCGGCTTTTTGTTTCTCGCCATTTTTTATTAAATTGCCAATTTCTTTAGATAAATTATTGGCTTTAGATAAATTGTTGTCTAATGCAACTTGGCTTGCCCGACGGGTTTCATCTAATAAAATAACTTCGTCAACGGTTTGTGTCGCGTCTAAATTTCGTTTTGCAAGTGCTGCAATAACTTTCTCTCTATTTTCTCTTATGAATGTAATTTGTAACATTTTGTTGTTGTTTTTTATTCGAGCAAATTTAATCTTTTTTTTAAGATGAGAATATTTTTATTTACTTCAGAAAAAAATACTACTTTTGAGAAGTAATTATCATTTCGTTTTTTATGTCTATCAAACAAATTCTTGCTAAAATTTTTGCCAAAAATATTGTCTATCAAACCCAAAAATGGGCAAATAATCCTGTAAAAACGCAACAGAAAGTTTTTAAAAACCTCATCAAACAAGCACGGCATACACAATTTGGCAGGGATCATCATTTTTTAACTATTAAGAATTTTGATGATTTTGCAAAACAAGTTCCTATTCGTGATTATGAAGGTTTAAAGCCCTATATTGAACAGGTTGTAGCAGGAAAAGAGGATGTTTTATGGGCAGGAAAACCAATTTATTTTGCCAAAACCAGTGGCACCACAAGCGGGTCAAAATACATTCCAATTACCGCCGATTCGATGCCATTTCATATAAAGGCTGCCCGAAATGCCATTTTACATTATATGAACGAAACCAAAAACACCAGTTTTGTTGATGGAAAAATGATTTTTTTGCAAGGAAGCCCTATTCTCGAAACCAAAAATGGCATCAAATTAGGACGATTATCAGGAATTGTGGCTCATTTTGTTCCTAAATATTTACAAAAAAACAGAATGCCAAGCTGGCAAACCAACTGTATTGATGATTGGGAGACAAAAGTAAATGCCATTGTAGAAGAATCTTTTAATCAGAATATGACCGTAATATCAGGCATACCCAGTTGGGTTCAAATGTATTTTGAGAAATTAAAAGAAAAAACACATCTACCTGTTGGCGAATTATTTAAAAACTTCAATCTATTTATTTATGGCGGTGTAAATTACGAACCCTATCGAGCCAAATTTGAAGAGTTAATTGGTAGAAAGGTTGATTCTATTGAGTTGTTTCCTGCCTCCGAAGGTTTTTTTGCTTATCAGGATACTCAAAAAGAAAAAGGAATGTTACTGTTACTAAACGCAGGAATTTTTTATGAATTTATAAAATCAGACGAATTTATTGCCACTTCAGCTGTTGAGAATTGTAAAAGATACACTATTGGCGAGGTAGAACATGGGGTAAATTATGTTTTAATTATCTCAACAAATGCAGGCTTGTGGGGTTATAATATTGGCGATACGGTTCAATTTACTTCATTACAACCGTATCGGGTAATTGTTTCAGGAAGAATAAAACATTTTATTTCGGCTTTTGGTGAACATGTTATCGGCAAAGAAGTTGAGCAAGCATTAGCCGCTGCAATAATCGGAACCAATATTAGTGTAAACGAATTTACGGTTGCTCCACAAATTACCCCAAAAGAAGGTTTACCTTATCATGAATGGTTTATAGAATTTGGTAATGAACCCGAAAATTTAGAAGCATTTGCATTAAAAATAAACCACGCCATGCAACAACAAAACAGTTATTACGACGATTTAATTGTTGGCAAAGTGCTTCAAAGTCTTATCATTACAAGAGTGCAAGCAAATGGTTTTCAGGATTATATGAAATACATAGGAAAATTAGGTGGACAAAACAAGATACCTCGACTGAGCAACGACCGTAGGATAGTTTCTTTTTTTGAATAGATGAAAGAATGATTTTAGAGTAGCAACAAGTTTGGGTTTATACCAATTATACAAACAAGGCTTTTAACTCAGTAGCTTCGTTAGGTTTTAATTTTCCAGCAAGCACTAAACTTAATTGTTTGCGACGAAGAGCGGCGTCAAATCGTTCTTTTTCAAGATTTGTTATTGGAATAATTTCAGGAACCTGAACAGGACTGCCAAATTCATCAACAGCTACGAAAGTATAAATAGCCTCATTGGCTTTTGTTCTCAATCCAGATTCTCTATCTTCAATCCAAACATCAATAAAAATTTCCATTGATGTTCTAAAACTTCTTGAAACCTTTGCCTCAACAGTAACTACGCTACCTAAAGCAATAGCTTTATTAAAAGCCACATGATTTACAGATGCTGTAACGGCAATTCTACGAGAATGTCTTCTGGCTGCAATACTGGCCGCTCTATCCATTCTGGCTAATAATTCGCCACCAAAAAGATTGTTCAAAGGATTAGTTTCGCTTGGCAAAACCAAATCAGTTAATATTGTTAAAGATTCCGATGGGTTTTTAGGAGCCATACTTGTTTTATACTTATTGAATTAAAACCCAAGCGTCTAGGTTTTGAGAGTTTTCTATATCAAATTCGGCAATTTTAGCCTCATTATAAGTGGCATAACTATTATAAACAACAGGAAATGAGGCGTTTTCATTTACTGGCAATACTTTCGCATTATAACCTAATTTTATTAAATGATTAGCTTCTTTTTGTGCATTTTCCTGATTTTTAAAAACTCCTGAAACCACATGATAATTCATTTTTGGAACCACAACAGAAGTTTTACTTCTATCATTTACAATATTTTTTTCTAATGGATTTGATATAAAAAAAGTTGCCGTTTGAATTTTATTGTCTATTTGTTTTTGAACTTTTTTATCAATAGCATATTCTTGTTTTTCAAAACTATTAGCATACAAATAATTAGCTCCAATAGTACCTAACCCACCAGAGATTAATAAAATAGCAGCATATTTTAGATAAGGTATATTTATAGGTTTTTCAGGGGCAAATATTATTGTTCTATTATTTTCATTCTCAATCACTTCTTGAAATTCATCTTTTTCATCTACAACTCTTTTTATCGTTGGCGACACAAATGAATTTAATCCAAAAGAATTGGTTAAATAATTAACTTGAGTATATGGTTCAAAAATAATTTTATTATTTGAATTTAAATAAAAATCTCCTACATTTTTTATAGAAAATTGACCAAATTCTTCTAATTTTGCATTCCAGTTCTCTACCTCAAAATTGATGTAATTTACTGCAGATTCATAAGCAATTCGTTCTGTTTTTATAATATGATTCGCTAATAAACCATCGTTATTTTTAACTAAAGGATTAAAAGAAATTAGTTTTTTTGGTGGATAAAAAGAGTTTGTATGCTCGTTGTGTTGTGCTGATTGAATTTCTGTTAAAAAAGCACCAAATCCAGGAATCGTAACACATTGGTAACGATATAAAAGTTGCGAAATGTAGTTTTCTAAAATCATACGAGTTTTTTTATTTAGATAATAAATTGTAATTAGCACAAAATCAGTGCCTTTAACTAAAAAGGATATGTACTACAAAGGTATAAAAAAAACATAAAAAACAAAACTTATTAACAATTTTTATTTTTTTGTTAATAAAACTAATTTGAGCCTAATCCATGAGCCTAAACGACCAAGAATTATTTTATTTACTTGCACTTCAAAAAATAGAAGGTGTGGGAGATATTGTTGCAAAAAAATTATTAATAAATTGTGGTTCTGCCCAAGCAATTTTTAGCGAAAAACCTTCAAAATTATTAGCCATAGATGGGATAGGAACAGTTTTATTAAAAAAATTAAAAGATAAAACTGTTTTTGAAAAAGCCGAAAAAGAATTAAAATACATTAATGAAAATAAGATAAATTTTTGCTTTTTTCAGGACGAAAATTATCCTGAAAAATTAAAACATTGTATGGATAGTCCTATTTTGCTTTTCACATCAGGAAATATTAATGTAAATAAAAAAAGAATAATTAGCATTGTAGGTACTCGGCAGATAACTTCTTATGGAACAGAATTTTGTAAAAAATTAATTGCTGATTTAGCTCCACTAGACCCTATAATTGTTTCTGGATTTGCATACGGAGTAGATATTGTGGCACATCAGGCGGCGGTCGAACATAAGTTGCAAACAATAGGGGTGTTGGCTCATGGTTTGAACCAGATTTATCCTAAAGTGCATAAAAAATATATTTCTAAAATGGAAGAAAATGGTGGTTTTATGACCGAATTTTGGAATGATGTTGATCCATTTAAAGAAAATTTTGTGGCAAGAAACCGAATTGTTGCAGGAATGAGCGAGGCAACTATTGTTATTGAATCGGCAGAAAAAGGAGGGTCATTAATAACTGCCAATATGGCAAACGATTATAATAGAGATGTTTTTGCAGTACCTGGCAGAATATCAGACAAATACAGTCAGGGTTGCAATGATTTAATTAAAACACAAAAAGCAAATTTATTAACTTCAGCAGCCGATTTAGTTTATATGTTAAACTGGGATATTGAAAAAGATACTCTAAAAACAGTGCAAAAACAATTATTTGTTGTTTTAACCGATGAGGAGCAAAAAATATATAATTATCTTATTAAAAACGGAAAACAATTATTAGACATCCTTGCGTTAGAGTGCGATTTTCCTGTTTATAAAATATCAGGAATATTGTTAAATATGGAGCTTAAAGGAGTAATTAGACCATTGCCAGGTAAATTATTTGAAGGAATATAAATTTAACATCTTTTTTAATTTCAATAAATAAATTTTGTATGTTTGTATCATTATTAAACAAATTATATCATCCAAAAAATGGCAGAAAAAACGAGTTCAGAGAAAGAAGCAAAATTAAAAGCACTACAACTTACATTAGATAAGTTAGATAAAACTTATGGCAAGGGAACCGTAATGAAAATGGGAGATAAGGCAGTTGAAGAGGTTGAGACAATATCATCAGGATCATTAGGATTAGACCTTGCATTAGGTGTAAATGGATATCCAAGAGGAAGAGTAATTGAAATATATGGACCGGAAAGTTCAGGAAAAACAACCCTAACTTTACACGCTATTGCCGAGGCACAAAAAGCAGGAGGAATAGCCGCATTTATTGATGCAGAACACGCTTTTGATAGACATTATGCCGAGAAATTAGGAGTTGATATTGAAAACCTTATCATTTCTCAACCTGATAATGGAGAACAAGCATTAGAAATTGCCGAAAATTTAATTCGGTCAGGAGCAGTAGATATTGTAGTTATTGACTCGGTAGCTGCATTAACCCCAAAAAGTGAAATAGAAGGCGAAATGGGCGATTCTAAAATGGGATTACACGCCAGATTGATGTCGCAGGCCTTAAGAAAAATGACAGGCACAATATCTAAAACAAACTGTACTGTGTTTTTTATCAACCAATTAAGAGAAAAAATAGGTGTAATGTTTGGATCACCAGAAACAACCACAGGAGGAAATGCTCTGAAATTTTACGCATCGGTTAGGCTTGATATTCGTCGGTCAACTCAAATAAAAGACGGCGAAAATGTTATTGGAAATAGAACAAAAGTAAAAGTTGTAAAAAACAAAGTGGCACCACCATTTAAAGTTGCTGAATTTGATATTATGTATGGAGAAGGCGTTTCAAAAACAGGTGAAATATTAGATTTAGCAGTTGAATTTGAGATTGTTAAAAAAGCTGGTTCGTGGTTTAGTTATGGCGAAACAAAACTGGGTCAAGGGCGTGATGCGGTGAAATCATTGATAAAAGACAATCCAGAAATGGCAGATGAATTAGAACAAAAAATTAAAGATAAAATTAAAGCTGATATGGCTTTATGATGAAAAATCTATATTTTAAAAGAATAATTAACTCTAAACAATTAATATGATGAAAAAAATATTTTTATTTATCGTTTTAACATTCGTTCTAAATTCATGTAGCAACGACAAGCATGAAGACGAATATGTTTACAATGGCGAAGTTTTGCCAGTTGTATCTTATGTAATGCCAACGACTTATGCCGTTGATGCCGTTTCTACAATTACTTTGAGATATAAAATTCCTACAACCTGCTATGGTTATGATGGAATTTATTACGACAAAAACGGAATGACAAGAACCGTAGGTATTGCAAGCTATCAATACCACAATAGTTCTAATTGTCAGATAGATGGTGTAAATATTTATGAAGCATCGTTAAATTTCAAACCCATTTTAGCAGGAACTTATACCTTTAAATTTTTTACAGGACAAAATAGTGCTGGTGTTGATCAATTTGCGACAGAAACCGTTATAGTTCCATAGTATTAGTATTTTAGATATGAAAAATTAAAAAGATTGAAAAATTGGCTTACAGTTTTTCAATCTTTTTTTATGATCCAAAAACTACTAATTGGTTGTAAATCAAATCTCTTGCCTGTTCTCGGATCTCTTTTTTATCGTCCATTGTTTTGCCTTTGGTCTCTATAAATCGAAGAATTTTTGCCCGCATCAAGCCTGGGCTTCCAGCTAGGAATTTAAACGGAAAGCGTTTTTTATTATCCGCAAATGCTATCGGAACAATCGGAATTTGATGTTCCAATGCCAATCTAAATGCACCATCTTTAAAGTCATCTAAAAAAACCGTTTCGGCTGGAACACCGCCTTCTGGAAAAATACAGATACTTAATCCTTGATTCAATCGTTTTTGTGCTTGTACAAAAACTTCTCCACGAGATTTTGAATTGCCTCTATCTACTAAAATACAAGTCCGTTTGTAAAAAAAGCCAAATAATGGAATTTTAACCAATTCTTTTTTTCCTACAAAAACGAATGGACTTTTACTCACCACAAGCATCAGCATAATATCTGTCATTGAGGTATGGTTGGCAATAAACATATAACTTTTATGAGGGTCTAATTCTTGATCTTTTTCTATCTTATACCAAAAACCCATCCCGAATAGAATGCATCTTGCCCAAATTCTAGCCATTTTGAAGAAATATTTGTACCACTCTTCTTTTATAACAGAGAATAATAAAAATGGCAACATCGCTAAAATAGGCAATGCCATCATTATATAGAACCAGATGCGCCAAAGCGTCCAAAAAATAGATTTAAAAATTTTCATTTGCCAAAAATAAATAAAATTTTATAAAGTTTTATAGAATTCGTTTTTAACTTTGTGCAAAAATTTTACGATGTCAAAAATACTTACAGGTGTTCAAAGCACTGGAACTCCACATCTCGGTAACTTGTTAGGAGCAATCATTCCGGCCATTAAATTATCAGAAAATTTAGGTAATGAATCCTTTTTATTTATCGCCGATTTACATTCGATAACTCAAATAAAAGACGGAGAAACGCTTCGAGAAAATACTTATAGCACAGCAGCAGCGTGGCTTGCCTGTGGTTTAAATGTTGATAAAGTTGTGTTTTATCGCCAGTCTGATGTGCCACAAACTGCAGAATTATCGTGGTATTTAAGTTGTTTTTTTCCTTTTCAGCGACTAACCTTGGCACATTCGTTTAAAGATAAATCCGATAGATTAGAAGATGTAAATGCGGGGCTTTTTAGCTATCCAATGCTTATGGCTGCTGATATTTTATTATACGATGCTAATTTTGTTCCCGTAGGAAAAGACCAATTACAACATATCGAAATTACCAGAGATGTTGCCTCACGGTTTAATCATTCTATGGGAGAAACATTTGTGATTCCAGAGGCAAAAGTTCAGGAAGAAACAATGTATATTCCTGGAACCGATGGTCATAAGATGAGCAAATCTAGAGGAAATATTATCAATATTTTTTTAGATGACAAGCAGTTACGGAAACAAATAATGGGTATTGAAACAGATAGTACGCCATTAGAAGAGTCAAAAAACACTGATACTTGTAAAATATTTGCTATTTATAAATTATTGGCTAATGAAAATCAGTTGCAAATTATGACTAAAAAATACTTAAATGAAAACCGAGATTTTGGGTACGGGCATGCTAAACAGTTATTATTTGAATTAATTATTGAGAAATTTAAAAACGAACGAGAAAAATATAATTACTACCTTAATAATTTAACTGAAGTCGATAATCTTTTGAAAAAAGGTGCAGAAAAAGCAGGTATTGTTGCTCACGAGGTTTTGGGTAGGGTTAGAAAAAAATTAGGTTTTGAATAACAATTAACCATAAACAAATCGGGTTTTGAACCCGATTTGTTTTGTTTTTTATTCTCCAGATTTGTTCAAATCTTCAATAGGAACAATACTTTCAAACGATGGCGGTACAACTATTTTTCCGTTATTGTCAATAAATCCATATAAACTATTGTATTTTACTAATGCCCAATTTTTTTTGCGAACATCAAATTTTTCAATTTCACGGTATTTTACAGGAACAACCTCTCGTCCTGTATTATTATCAATAAATCCATAAAAATCGCCTGCTTTTACTAATGCCCAACCTTTTCTATATTCGTCAAATGGAGAAATAGCATCGTAAGTTGGCGTTACTAACATAATTCCATCGCTGTCAATGAAACCAAATTTTCCGTCTAAAACCACAAGAGCCCAATCTTCTCTCATCTCACCAAAATCATCAATTTTATCATAAATTGGTTCTAGAACTTCCCTACCTTGATTGTCAATAAAACCATATTTTCCATCAACCGATATCTTTGCCCATTTTTTATTAACTGCACCAAAACTTCCAATAGAAGAGTATTTTAGAGAAATGACCTCATATCCTGTCGCATCAATAAAACCTACTTTTCCTTCTAAAAAAACTTTTGCCCATTTTTCCCTTTCTTTACCAAAATCTTCTATTTTATCGTATTTTGGTTTAACAATTTGCATTCCGTTGGCATCAATAACCCCAAACAAACCATTTTTTTCAGTAATCATAAATTTTGATTGACTAAATGTAATATTAGCCAATAATAGGAGAAAAATTTGAATATGTGTTGTTCTTTTCATTGTAAAAAAGTTTAATGTTATTGCAAAGTTATATTTTTTTTGCGGTTTTAAGATCTATTTTAGAAAAAACATCTATGTATGAGTGTTTTTATTTAAAACAATCGTGTTTTTTTATTTAAAAATGGGGTTTTTGAAAATATTTTGTTAATTTTGTTGATAACTCTTGCTTTTTGTTAATAAACTTTGTTATTTTTGCAAATAACTACTAAAACTAAAGTAATATGAGAAAACATCTAAACTCTCGAATAAATTTTTGCCTTGCAATTATTACTATATCTCTGCTTTGTGTTTCTTGTAGGTATATAGATGATAAATTTTTGTTAGACGAGCAATCAATTATAAATGTTGATAGTGTTGAAAACTTAGGGTATTTATCACAAAGTGAAAATGTAAAAAATATTAAAACTATGGATACATTAACTGCTATTTTTGATGAAAAAGGAAGTATAAAAAACATTGAAGAAGAAATTACATTAAAGAATGTAAAAGAAAAAACGATAAAGACTAAAGATAATTTAAATAAAAACAATTCAAAAATAGTTTTAAACAATAGAGATTCAACGAATAAGAAACAAAATTCAAAAAAAAGAATAACAAAAAAAGAGGTTATAGAGAATAATCAAGAGAGAGATTATAGATTACAAAAATCAAATCATGCAATTCCAGATTTATAAAATTATTATAAGATGAAAAAATATTTACAATTTTTCGGGATTCTTTTCAGTTGTTTTTTAACTGTAATTACTTATGGACAAAATGTTTATGCTGGAATTGAAATAGGTGGTAAAGGCGTAAAGGTATCCGTAATAAAAATTATAAATCTTGAGGTTGGAGAATTTGAAGTTATAAAAACATGGTCAAGAAACACCAATATTACTAAAAATATAGACAAAGAAGGAAATTTACAAAAATCAGATATTGACGAGACAAGTTATGTTGTTTTAGATTTAATGATACAAATAAAAAGAGAATACAAAATTAATGATACAAATTTATTTATAGTAGCCTCATCGAGTGTTGCAACTGCTATAAATAAAGAATCATTGGCGGAAAAAATAAAATTATTAACCACAAAAAATCTTGATTTTATAACTCCAAGTATCGAGTCAAAATTAATAATAAAAGGTTCCGTTCCTCAAAGGGATTATTTGAATTCTGTAATTTTAGATATTGGTAGTGGTAGTATAAAAGGAGGAGTGATAGAATTAAACAAAGATAAAAATTATGCGTTTTCACCTTTTGGCACAAAATTTGGTACAACAAATTTAACTCAAAAGATAAAAAACAAAGTCAACAATTCTAACGATGACGAATTATATATAGATGAGTTATTAAAATTTAAAGATTCATTATCATTAACCATAAAAACCATGTTTGATAATGTTCCGATAGCAAAAGATAAAGAAAATGTATATGTAATTGGTGGTGCAGCGTGGGCATTTATAACATTAACAAAACCAGAAGAAAAAGAAGCTTATCAACCATTTTTACAAAAAGAATTAATAGAATACAGCGATAAATTATTAAATCATTATGATGAATTTATAAAAACAGAGTATGTAAATAAAGGATATGAGCGTGTTATAAAAACATTTTCAAAACAAAACCTTATTTCGGGCTGTTTATTAATGAATCAATTAATGGTAAATATGAACAATCCTTCACAAAAAAAATACTACTTTATAAGACAAGGACAGGTAGCTTGGTTAATAGCTTATGTTGTTGATGTGGTTCGAGAAAATAAAATAAATAAATAAAATTAAAATTCATGAAATTAAGAAAAACACTCCTATTATTATTTTTGTACACAGCCACAAGTTTATTTGCACAAAGTGATCAAAAAGCCAATTTATTCGGAGGAATAGAAATTGGTTCAAAAGGAGTTAAAATAACAGTTGTAGATATTCAAAATCCTAAAAAAGCTATCTTTGAAATAAAAGATTTTTGGACTGAAAACACGGGAATTGCTCGTGGAATATCTATTGACGGCAAACTACAAAAAGAAGATATTGATAAAACCGCAGTAATAGTTGCTAAAAATTATTATAAACTTTTAGATGAATATAAAATAAACGATGCTAAAATCTTTATCATTGGTTCATCGGGTGTTGCTTTGGCAAAAAACACTGACGATTTAGTAGCAAAAGTTAAAGAACTTACTAAAAGAACAATGGGTTTTATAACCTCTGAAACTGAAGCAAAATTATTGGTAAAAGGAGGAATACCACCCAGTAGGTATTTGAATGCACTAATTCTAGATATTGGTGGCGGAAATACAAAAGGTGGTTTTGTTGGGGTTTTTAACGAAGATAACTTTGTTTTTATGCCACTTAATCTAAATTTAGGAACCATAACTTTAACCGAAAAAATAAAAAAGAAAGCCAAAAATGAAGACTTCATAGAATTTTTAAAATCAACATCAAGATATAAAGATTCATTGGGAATTGAGGTGGATAAAATGTACGATGTTAGACCTTTAGCTCGTAAGAAAAAATATATTTACATGTCGGGGGGTGCAGTATGGGCGTTTGCTACCCTAACAGCAACAAGACCAATAGATAATTTTTATGAATTTACAATTCAAGAAGTAAAAAATTATCATGTACAATTGTTAGGAGATTTTGCAAAATTTGAAGACGCCGCAAAAACCAATAAAGACATCGAAAGGGTTTTAAAAACCTATTCACAAAGACATTTAATATCAGCAAATGATTTATTACTTTCAACATTAGAAAGAATAGAAGATCCAGATGATAAAAAGATATATTTTGTAAAACAAGGTCAGATAGCATGGTTGCTTGCCTATGTTGTTGATACTGCAAAAAACGCAAAAGTAATTTATTAAAAAAAGCATCAATTTTATAATAAATCAATGCAAAATTCAAAAAAAATTGCCATTATTGGTTCGGGATTAGTCGGATCATTATTGGCAATTTATCTTAAAAAAGCTGGTCATACCGTACATGTTTATGATCGTAGTTTGGATATCAGAACCATTAATTTCTCTGGCAGGTCTATAAATTTAGCAATGTCTAATAGGGGCTGGAAAGCACTAGACAATGTAGGAATAGGTGATGAGATTCGAAAAATTGCCATACCAATGGAAAAAAGAGCCATACATTTAGTAGATAAACTCAATTATCAATATTACGGCAACAATGGAGAGAATATTTATTCCATTTCTCGTGGTGTTTTAAATAGAAAAATGATTGATTTAGCCGAAAATGCTGGAGTAAAATTTTTATTTGAACAAAAAATTTGGGATGTAACTCTATCAACAGCAACACTTCATATTGGCGAAACCGAAAGAGGCGAATGGACTGACCACAAATACGATATGGTATTTGGTGCCGATGGTGCTTTTTCAAGAGTAAGACACCGAATGCAAAGACAAAGTATGTTTAACTATTCGCAAGAATTTTTAAATACAGGTTACAAAGAACTACATATTCCAGCAAATGCCGATGGTAGTCATAAATTAGATAAAAATGCTTTGCATATTTGGCCCAGAGGAAAATATATGTTAATTGCATTGCCAAATCTTGATGGAACTTTTACCTGTACATTATTTATACCTTTTGAGGGAGAAAATTCTTTAGAAACATTAAAAACTCCAAAAGATGTTGAGTTATTTTTTAAAAAAAACCTACCCGATACCATTGAAGTAATACCAAATCTGACAGCCGATTTTTTTAAAAATCCAACCAGTACCCTTGTTACGATGAAATGTTTTCCGTGGACTTTTGAAGATAAAGTTGCACTAATTGGAGATGCGGCTCATGCTATTGTACCTTTTTACGGACAAGGGATGAATGCTGGCTTTGAAGATATTACGATTCTTAATGATTTGATTTTAAAACATAAAGAGGATTGGACAACTATTTTTAATGAATACCAAAAGTCCAGAAAACCAAATACCGATGCAATTTCTGAACTTTCTTATCGGAATTTTTTAGAAATGAGTACTAAAACAGCTGATGAAAATTTCTTATTGCAAAAAAAAATAGAAAAACATTTTTCAGATAAATATCCTGAAAGATGGATTCCACTGTATAGCAGGGTTTCGTTTAGTCAGCAACCTTATAATGAAGCCCTTACCGCAGATTATTTTCAAGATAAAATTATGAATCAAATTTTAAAAATGGAAAATATTGATACCATTTGGAATAGTAAAGAAGTGGAAGATAAAATAATCCAGCTATTGGATTTTCCAAAATTCATTAGCAATAATATCCAAAAATAATGGAAGGTATTGAAACAATCTTATAATCTGTTTAAAATCAATTATTTATAAAAAATTATTCAAAAACCTCAAACAAATCGTCCCAATCCGTAGTTGTGTCATATCCTTCAAAACCTTTGTATAAAGGTGCTTTTAAAAGCATTTCTAATTTAAAATCATCTTGTTTTGACATCGGAACCATATTTTTTCCTTGTAGTCTTTTAGCTAAATATTCCTGTTCAAACTGCCCAGGTGTAGGGATAAAAAATGCTTTTTTTTGTAATTTAGCCAAGTCTAAAACGGTTGTATAACCCGAACGACTTAATACTAAATCTGATTGTAAAATAGCTTGTTCTAATTTTTCGGAAGTTAAAAAATTGCAATAGGTTATGTTGCCTTCGGTTGTAGTTTTTTGTTTATGTTCCACTACTCCACTTACAAATAATGTTTTTTTAGGATATTTATTTAGTAACTTTTTTAATAATTCTTCGAGCATGGTTCGTTGCGGTTCAGGACCAGAGAGTAACACTAATAAATCATATACTTTTGGGGTTTCTTTTGTGGTAAATCTACTAATAATTCCCATATATTTTACAGGAAATGAATTGTTTTTTAAGTGTCCTAATTTGCCTGACAAGTTGTTTTTATCAGACACATCGGGTACCCAGCATTCTTTGTATTTCTTAATAAAATACTGATGCAAATAGGTTGATAAACCTGTTGTTCTACCTGCCAAAACTTGTAGCTGATGACTTATAATTACACACGGAACACGCTTGCTATAGCAGCCCAAGCGATTATCTGAAATAATTCCAACTAACTTATACTCATCAATCCAGCGGTTAATAATTTTATTTTCGGCTTTTACGCTTTTGGCAATATTAGGGATTTGTTTTAAAATGGTTATCAAAAAATTGGAGGCTTTTTTAGCGTATTTTACATCGTAACCTGGCAATTCAAGTGACCGCAAATGGGGGAATTCCTTTCGTAACAAAGCAAGTGCCACCCCGTCTGATGCTATAATAGGTGTATAGCCTGCATTTTCAAGTTCATTGATAACGGGTATGCAACGGGTGGCGTGCCCCAAGCCCCAATTTAGTGGAGCAACCAATATGTTTTTTGTAGCTTGCATAGTTTTTAGGTTCTATTTTTAAGTATCTCAATAAATTGTTCGGCAAATTTGTTTTCTTGTTCAGAATGGGTTTCAACTTCCTGTTTTTGTAAATTTTCGATAGGCGTGTGTCTGTAAATTTTCCATTTCTTTTTATGATATTCTAAAGCCGTTAAACTTTCTACCCAATCGCCTGAATTCAAATAGATTACACTTCCTTTTTCGGTGGTTATATATTCTAATTTTGGCTCATGTATATGCCCGCAAACTACATAATCAAATTTATTATCAATAGCTAATTCGATACAGGTGTTTTCAAAATCTGAAATAAATTTTACCGCCTGTTTCACATTGCTTTTTATTTTTTTAGATAAAGAATACGGTTCTTTATCTATTTTTTTTAATCCCCAATTAATCAATCGGTTTAATAGAATAAGTAAATCATAGCCCCAACCCCCTAATTTTGCCAACCACTTAGTATGGTTTATAGATGCGTCAAAAACATCTCCATGAAAAATCCATGCTTTTTTATCGTTTAGTTTTAAAATCAATTTATCTAATAAACTAATATTTCCGAGGTGTAAATCGGTAAATTTTCGCAAAAACTCATCGTGATTTCCAGTTATATAATAAACTTTGGTGCCTTTGGTGCTCATCGAAATTATTTTTTGAATCACTTTTAGATGAGCGGGCGGAAAATAAGACTTTCGGAACTGCCAAATATCAACAATATCTCCATTCAAAACTAATGTTTTGGGTTTTATACTTCCCAAATACTCTATCAATTCTTGTGCATGGCAACCGTAAGTGCCCAAATGCACATCCGAAATTACGACTAATTCAACCTTACGCTTTTCCAATTTTAGTACATTTAATTTTTTGCAAAAATAACCAATTTACTTTTTATTAAAGGTGAATTCAAGTTATAAATGCAACTTTTCCATTATTAATAATTGGCTGTAAATGTAGTAATTTTATTGTGAAAAAAGTTTAATTTTTTTCTTAAACTTCTAAAAAACTCAATAGTCTGTAATCAAAATAGGAAATCATATTCTTGTAGGAAATATTCTCTCACTAAATCATTTTAATTTTTATTCGAACATTTTTGATAATCTAAAACAACAGTAGTTTAGAAGGTTTTTGTGATTTGGTTTCTTAATTTAATATTTGAATAATCTATACTAAAGGTGGGTTCTATAAATTAGTTTTTTTGTAAATTTATTTTTTTACTGATGCTCTTTTTGTTTTATTTTGGTATCTTTTTCCCATCTTTTTATTCAAATATGGGCATATTTGAACAAAAAGAAAGAAAAAATCTATTCAAAATAATTCCAAAAATAGCTATCAGCTAATTTATAGAACCCACCTAAAATTTAACCCCTAATTATGTTTCAATGTTAAGTTTTTATTGAAATTGAAAATTTAACATTGAGATACCAAATAATTGATTACATTTGCATAACATAAAATTAATATAAACATAACTTTAATTTAGCATAAATAATTATGGAAAATTTAAAAAAAGACGCCGCATTTGAGATTGACAAAAATACTGTAGAGACTATGGAAAATAATGACAAACTACAAAAACCGGTAAGAAGGGTTTCCTCTAGAAAACCAGAGGAAGAAAAAATAGAAGTAGAAAATGTTGTTGAGTCGACAGATGATTTAACAACAAACGAAGCTGTTGTTGAGTCGTCAGATGATTTAACAACAAACGAAGCTGTTGTTGAGGAAGTTAGCATCGGAAATGACTCTGTTGAAGACTCCTTATCTGAAAATGATAAAAAAAACCTAAAAAAATTAAAAAAAATGAGCGAAAAGGAAAAAGAAAAG
>DYPB01000196.1 GCA_020720185.1 Flavobacterium psychrophilum
GAGGTTTAGGGAAAGCCTTCCCAATTGTTTAAGTTTAAGACCGAACCTTTGCAAGTACAAGACAAACTTTAAATTAAGCCTAAAGCCCAAATCTTGCAAAACCGCTGTTGTAGGAAGCCTTTTTATAAATAGTTCCTCAATATATTTTTAAATTTGTTGATAGCTTTTCTTAAATGTTCCTCTTTTAACTCTTTGTAATGTTCTGGTTTATGAATTGCTTTGTTTACTTTACGTTCTCCTTCTAAAAGTGTAAGTATTTCTATTTTCACATCAAAATATGAGAATAGAGTATGTGTTGAACTACTACCGTATATGACCTCTTTATTAGGTGCTGAATAATCTCCTCCTAATTGACTTTCTAATTGTAGTAAAAAACAATTAAGATTTTCCCAACCATATTTCATTAAAGAAAAATCAACAAGGATTCTTTTAATCATTGCATTTTCTGTATATGCTTTACATTCAACTGCTAAAAACTAAATCGTTATCAATATTACAATGTACATCAGCTTTTAAAGTATAAAAGTAATTATCTAAATTTTCAAGGATGTACCTTTTAACTTCTAAATCTTCTATCTTATCTATATACTCCTTTTTAATTGGAAGTTTTTTAGTCTGTTTTTTGAAATTTATTCTTTCAGAGTTACCACCTAATTCTTCCCAAGCAATCCCCAATAATAGTTGTGTAATGTTTTCAACCATTAATCCTTTTCCTGCTCGTATTACACCACCAAAAGCACGGTCATCGTCATCATTTGCTTTTTGTTCAATTCCTTTTACTAATAAGTTGTAAGCATTTACAATATTTTTTATTTTACTCATTTTATGATATTTGAAGTTCTAATTATTTAGAAGTGTTTATAATTTTCGAGTTGCCATTAAGTAAAATATCTTTTATTTTATTTGCAATTGCTTTTGCCATTAATGGCGGAACTGCATTTCCAATTTGTTGATATTGACTTAAACCAATTTCCCAACTCATTTTCGTTCTCATTCCTTCAAAAATAAAATCATCTGTAAAAGATTGAAATCTTGCACCCTCACGAGCAGTAAAATTTCTGTTTAAAAAAGGGTGGATAAAATTGCTTTGAAATGAAGCAGCAACCGTTGGTGCTGGTTTATCACCAATCAATCTTAAATTATTTTGACTAAATTTTATTTCTGATTTTTCATTTGGATTTCCTCTTTTCATTGCACCGTGAGTTTCCCATACATCTAATAAATTTTTACCTGGTTGTATTGCGTTGAAACGGTCAATTAACCTTTGTGTGTGTTTCATTGCAATATGGTTAAAAACTTTATTAGTTTTTTCACGCATAAATTTTTGATATTCATTTATAGGTTCAGAACTATAATCTACATCATCTTTTCCTTTTCCTGCTCCAATTTGAGGTAAATCTGAAATTGCTTCCCAAACAGTCACTTCTTTACTTTTAATTTTTTCGGGAAATTCAGGAAACAACCCTAAATCTTTTCTAAATCCAATCAAAATAACTCGTTCTCTTGTTTGTGGTACACCATAATCAGATGCTCTTAAAACTTTATAATCAACGTTATAACCAATTCCTGCGTTTTCAAACTCTTCTTTTATAAGTTGTATTACTTTTCCTTTTTCCATAGATAGTAAACCCTTAACATTCTCCATTACAAATGCTTTTGGATTGTACCATTTTATAAATTTCACATATTCATAAAACAATTTATTTCTTGGGTCGTCTTCAACTTTATTTCTGTTTTTGTTTGCTAAACTAAAACCTTGACAAGGTGGTCCACCTGTAATAACATCAACTTTTCTACCATTTAGTAAATTATCAAAGTCTTCTTTGTTTACATTTGATATATCTCCTAAAATAAAGTTTGTATTTGGAAAATTTCTTTTTATTGTTTTTCCGCAATTTTCGTCTATATCTGAAGTAATTATAGAGTTATATCCTGACCACTCAAAACCAAGTGTCATTCCTCCACAGCCACAAAATAAATCTATACTATTCATATAATATTTTTTAAAACGCAAAGATAGTTTATTTTTAGTTTTTCTATGCGGTATATTTGTTATAAGGTTTCCTACAACTATATATTATACGCATAAATTTCATTTTTTTTATTCGTTAATAATCTTAATTTTAGAATATTATAAATAAATATTAAAAAAACGCAATGCGTAAATATTTTTTGTAAAGATACTTGTTTTTTAATTATTTCCTAATTTTTGGCTCACTATTTTTATAGCTCCGCTGTTGTGAAAACAGTTTTTTTTCACAAATTACAAATGCTATTTTACTACCTTTATTCTACGACTCTTTTTATTTCATTTTCTAAAACATCTACAATTGCATAGAAATTTAGGGTTGAAATATATATCTTAATTTTATTTTTTTCCTGCTTTTTTATTAACTCCCCTTTTAATCCTATTAATTTTCCTGATATTATTTCGATATTTGTTCCTATTTCTAGCGACTTATTCGAAATAGTTACATTGCCCAATGTACAAAATAATTTTAAAACTGCTATTTCTTCTTCATTAATTTTTGCTATTTTCCCTGAAACAAACAAATAACGAGAAATACCCATATTTGGAAAAACTAATTTTCGTGTTTTTTCGGTAAGTTTTACAAATACATAACCTTTTATTAGTGGTTCTTCTACCCAAGATTTTCTGTCTTTCCATTTTTTTAGCTTTTTATTTATAGGCAAAAAATTTTCTATAGAAAGTTCATTTAATCGCTCCGAAACTTTTTTCTCCCAACGTGATTTTGTAACTAACACAAACCACTCATTTTTATCTAAACAATCATTCATATTCTTAATATAGTTATTTCATGAAGTCTAA
>DYPB01000045.1 GCA_020720185.1 Flavobacterium psychrophilum
TCTTCCGTCGGTTAGAAATTGTCTTCCGTCGGTTAGAAATTGTCTTTTGTGTTACATTTTTTGGTTTATATGTCGTTTTTTGGTTTTTAAGTGGTCTTCTAATTTTTAGACTGACCGTTAAGATGGTATTGTTTTTGTATAAATATATTTATGGGCAGGTAAATAGTGTTTGTTTTATTTTATTATTATTTTACCTGTTTTTAATACACTATTTATTTGGATTTTATAGATATAGATTCCTGAATTTAAACTGCTTAAATCAATTGTTTGATAGGAATGGAGTATATTTTTTTCTAAAACATCTTGCCCTAAAATATTAAATAATGCAATTTTCATATCTTTATAATCATCTGTAAAGATTATTCTGATTGAATTTTCGTTCGTGCTTTGTTGTAATTCAAAATTTGAAACAGAGGTGTTATTTGTTCCTAAAGCGGTATTTAATGCGATTTCAAAATTTGGAATTCCGTAGCCATATTGTGGGTTTGGATTTGAAAATCTATCGGCTGATTGCTTTACAAAATTAACAAGCTGCTGGTTTGTAAGTGTTGGCACTGCTTGCCAAAAGCTGGCTATCATTCCTGCCATTATTGGTCCAGAAAAAGAAGTTCCATTGGCGGTTGTAATTGTTCCTGCGGTATTTGATAGAACACTTGCTTGTCCTTGTGCCATCAGATCTGGTTTTACTCTGCCATCAAAACTTGGTCCTATGGAGCTGAAAGATGCGTAATCTCTATTAGATTGAACTGCTCCAACCGCTAAAACATTAGTAGCTTCGGCAGGTACTCCTATTTGAGGTACATTGGTGGTTCCTGAATTTCCTGCACTTGCAATAATGATAATTCCTTTGCTGAATGCAATATTTGCACCTTTTGAGGCAAAATTTTTATTGCCCGTCATATCTGAATAGGAATGACTGTATGATGGATTATCGTATTCAAAATATCCTAACGAACTTGTTATAACATCTACTCCTACTCTATCGGCTTCTTCGGCTGCCTCAACCCAATTGGCTTCTTCAACTGGGTTTTCGGAATTTACATCTTCGGTGATGTATAAATAATAGGCTGCGTCTGGTGCTGTTCCTACTAATTGTCCGTCTTTATAGCCTCCCATACAAGATAAAACTAGTGTTCCGTGTGAATTTCCTGTATAAAAGTTATTGCTTTTGTTTACAAAATCATAGCCTCCAAGTATTAAATTATTTGCAAATAATCGTTGAAAAGGTTGTGCAATATCTACATTTGGGAAACCTGCATCTAACACGGCAATAACTTTTCCTGTTCCTGTATAATTTTGTTGATGCAAAAAATGTCCATTCAGCATTTGAATTTGGTTGGCAGATGTTCCATAATTAAAATTAGTGGCTGTTTCTAATTTTTTATTGATGCTTGTCTGTTTATTATTGGCTATTCTGTTCAAAGAATTATTTGCCCAATATAAATGATGTACAAATGGCAAAGTGTTTAGAGCAGTAATGTCAGACTGTAGCCCACGAATGTAAACACAGTTTAGCCATTTTGATTTGGCTAAAATGGTTATTCCGTTTGCGGCATCTATTTGATCGATATAGGGTTGATAGATGGGAACATCGTTGTTGTTTAAGGTTATGTTTTGTGCAGTTCGTCTGTCTAATGCTCTTTGCGAGAGCATGGTTAGAGGATTATTTAAATAGGTTGTGGCATTTGGTTTGTCGTTAAAATAAACCCAAGCATCTTCATTTTGTGAAAAGATTGATAACGAAGAGATTAAAAAAAGATAGAGTAGTTTTTTTTTCATATTCAAGAGATTTAATGTTCAAAGATATAAAAAAAATTAAGAAATTACTCCACTACCTAATAATTCTTCTCCAATATTCCAGGCTACAAACTGACCTGCTGTTATGGCTGATTGTGGTTCGTCAAAATCTATGTATAATTTTTTTTTGTATTGATGTAGGGTTGCTTTTTGTAAGGGTTGTCGGTAACGAATTCTTGCCATAATTTGCATTTTATCACCTGGATTAAGAGCTAAATCTTTTCTAATCCAATGAACCTCATCGTTAGTAACGCATAGGTTTTTTCGGAACAAACCTTTATGATTTGCTCCTTGACCAACATATATTGTGTTTGTTTGAATATTAGTGGCAATGACAAATAATCCTTCTTTTGTGCCTCCTACATTAAGTCCTTTTCGCTGTCCGATAGTAAAATAATGAGCTCCTTGATGTTTGCCTACAATTTTTCCCATTTGTTGGTTATAAATTATAGGTTTTGATAAATATTCTAATTTCTCTTCGTTTGTTTCGAATTTTGGAATTGGCAAATTATAAATTTTGTCTTCTGTATCAATTTCAATGATTAATCCTTCTTTTTGTTGTAGTTTTTGTTGCAAAAATTCGGGCAGACGAACTTTTCCTATAAAGCATAATCCTTGTGAATCTCTTTTTTCGGCGGTAACTAAATCTAATTTTGTGGCAATTTCTCTAACTTCGGGTTTTGTTAATTCACCAATTGGAAATAATGCTTTTTCTAACTGATTTTGAGATAATTGACACAAAAAATAAGATTGATCTTTATTATTATCCTTTCCTGCTAATAATTGGTAAATTGTTTTGTTGTCTTTTTCGATTTCGGCTTTTCTGCAATAATGTCCTGTGGCAACAAAATCGGCACCAAGACTTAATGCAATTTTCATAAAAACATCAAATTTTATTTCTCTATTACATAAAACATCGGGGTTTGGTGTGCGTCCTTTTTCATATTCATTGAACATATAATCGACAATTTTTTCTTTATATTGTTCACTCAAATCGACTGTTTGAAAGGGAATTCTTAACTTTTCGGCAACCAAAAGTGCATCGTTGCTATCTTCTAACCACGGACATTCGTTTGATATTGTTACTGAATCATCGTGCCAGTTTTTCATAAAAAGACCGATAACTTCATATCCTTGCTCTTGCAACAAATATGCCGCAACACTAGAATCGACACCACCAGAAAGTCCTATTACTACTCGCTTCATCTGATTATAATTATTTTGATTTTTTAGCAAATTTTTTCTGTTGGAAATTCATATTTTTATTGACTAATTTTTTAGTTTTGCTATCCCAAACTTGCCATATTCCAACTTTTTTATTTTTTTTATAAATTCCTTTGGAAACCACTTGCCCATTTATATCTTTATAGACTGCCAATCCCTCAAATTGATTGTCTTTATATATTGCCGATTCAATTTCAGTTCCATCTTCAATATATTTTTTATAAATACCATCTTTTTTACCGTTTTTATAATTACACTCTTCGGCAATTTTTTTATTATCAAAATAAACCGTTCGTTTTCCTTCTAACTTTCCGTCTTTATAATTTTCTAAAATCATGATAGTTTTGGATTCAAAATGATAATATTTCCAAACACCTTCATTTAGTTTTCCGATAGATTTTCCTTCGCTAACTATGTTTTTTTTTTGGTCATAAAAAGTGGTATAAACAGAATTATCGGTTGATGAGAATACCCTAACTCCAATAACATCTCCTGCTGCGGTGTTGTCATAATAATTGAAAGTTCCTATTTCTTTGCCGTGATCAAATGTTCCTTGATACCGCAATCGTTTGGAATTTTGATGGAAACCTTTCCAAACACCGTTTTTTTTTCCTTCTTTGTCTAATAAATTAAAATTATCTTGAGCAAAACCAAATAATGAATTTAGTAATAATAATATAAATATTTTTTTCATCGTTTAATAATATTTGTTTTTAAAGTAAACTGATAGGTTTTTAGCTAAATTATTATATGAAAATGCCACAGATTTACAGATTTTATTAATTAAAAATTAATCTGCAAATCTGTGGCATTATAAAAAAAAACTATTTTTTCTTCTGTTGTACTGCTTTTTGAGCTTCGGCTTCTTTCATTACATCTTGTAATTTTTGTTGAAATTTACCTAATTTTTTTGGCTCTTTAGTTTTATTTACCTGAATTTCGGCATGAATTTTCTTTTCATCTACAATGTATTTTTTGATAACTACCATAATTCCAATTGTTATTAAATTTGAAATTAAGTTATATAAACTTAAACCTGCACCATAACTGTTGAAGAAAATTAACATCATTATTGGAGAAATATAAATCATTATTTTCATCATTTCTGCCATATCAGGCATTCCTTCTTGTTGTGGTTGTGCCATTGCTTGATCGCCAGAAGTCATTTTCATATAAAAGAAAATTGCTATTGCTGCAAGAATTGGAAACAATGAAACATGATTTCCGTACATTGGAATCGTGAAAGGCAATTTAAAAATCTGGTCAAACGAGGATAAATCGTCTGCCCAAAGGAAACTCTTTTGTCTTAAATCAAAAACCGATGGGAAAAATTGAAAAGATGCCATCATAAAAGGCATTTGTATTAATGCTGGTAGACATCCTGCCATAGGATTAACACCTGCTTTGTTGTACAATTTCATGGTTTCTTGCTGTTTTTTCATTGGATCTTTAGCAAATTTTTCGCTCAATTCTTTAATTTCTGGACGCAAAACTTTCATCTTTGCTTGAGATAGAAAAGATTTATAAGTAATTGGAGACATTACTAATTTTATGAAAATTGTAAAAATAATAATTGCTATTCCATAGGCAATATAAGAGCTGAAAAATGTAAATAATGGCACGAAAATAAAACGATTAATCCAACCAATAATTCCCCAACCAAGAGAGATTGTTTTTTCTAAATGTTTATCATATGCTTTTAGTGTTTCATAATCTGTTGGACCAAAATACAGTTGCATTTGATAATTCAACTCTCCATTATTGAATGCTAAAGGTAAAATTGCTTTAAACTGTTTGGTAAAAATGGTGTCTTTTTCGTTGTCAATTATCAAACTATTTGAGGTTAATTCTGCGTTTTTTATTGGCGTTTTTGTCAATAAAATACTGCTAAAAAAATGTTGTTTGAAAGCAACAAACTTTAATTCCTCTGGAGTTTCTACTTTATCTTGTCCATTCCCTACATAATCTATCTTTTCGTCTTGTTTCTCAAAATAAATTTCAGTGTATCTATCTTCATATGAAATGCTTTTTTCGTTTCTAATGGATTTTAAATTCCATTCTAAATTAACTGGTTTTGAAGTGTTTAGATTTTTTACTAATCCTTGAGAATAGATATCGAAATCTATCATATAATCATCTGCTAACGAATATTTATATTCTAAAAATTCATTTTCAGCTGTTTTCAATTTCATTGATAGTATTTGTTTGTTTCCAACTTTTGATAATGTTGGTTCAAAAAACATATCTTTTGTGTTTAAAATCCTATTATCATTCGTATGCAATTGAAGGCTTAAACTTGAATTATTGTCTTTTATTAATTCAATAATTTGCTTTGAATTTTTCTTAAATCGTTCGTGTTTTTTAAGTTTTGCCTCAACAATAAAACCTCCTTTATTTGATATTTTTAATTGTAGGAGATTGTTTTCAATAACCGTAAACGCTTTATTATCAGACGATAAAGATGTCGAATAGGCAAAACTACCTAATGTTGCTTTTGCTTTCTGAATTTGTGCAACATCAATTTGATTTGTAGTAACAACTGGTGTAATGCTGGGGGTTTTTGTAACTGCTTTTTCTGTCTTTTCTATAGTATTTACTGGACTCTCTGTTGGTTTGTACATCATCCACATTAATATTATGAATATTAATGAGAATCCTATTACTGCATTGAGGTCAAATTTTTTTTCTTCCATTTTTTCTATTTATGATTTTCTATATATAGGGTTTTTATTAAAATAAGTTGCAAAAATACAAATTATCAAGTATCAAATTTATAATTTGTTAAGGTTTTGGATATTGTTTTTTAATATTTCTAATTAATTCTTCTAATCCATTCAGTTTTAGTTCATAAATAAGTTGTAATTGTTGTCCTAATTCTCCTTTCGGAAAACCTTTATTACTATACCAAACAATATAATATTCGGGGATATCAATTAAATATCTACCTTCATATTTTCCAAAAGGCATTTTGGTATGAGATAGTTTGATGAGTTTTCTTTGGTTTTCGTCCAAGGGGAAGTTATAAGTTGTGGATTATGTCCAATTAAATGTTATATCTTTTTCTATATCAGCATTTAAACTTAATAAAACTGGGCAGTTCATTGCTGTTCTTTCTAATATAATTTTAGATTTTTCCTCCAATTCGAGGTTCATATCAAATTGTATTATTATTTGAGAAATTTTTCTAGGTTCTGTTTGCATTATTTTAGTAACTTCAACTGTTGTACCGCTCAGGTTAATGTTCATTTCATTGGCTTTTATTGCCATTACTGTTAGCATACAGCTTCCTAAAGCGTTAGCAACCAAATCCGTAGGCGAAAATGCTTCTCCTTTTCCTTGGTTGTCTTTCGGTGCATCTGATAATATTTCGGTTCCTGATTCTAAATGTATTGACGAAGTTCTTAAATCGCCTATATAGGTTATTTTTGAGGTCATTATTCTGCTACTGAAATGGTTAAATCTTTGTTATATTGCAAAATATAAACTCCTTTATTTATATAGCCTCCTTCTGGTCGTGGTCTGTAATCAAATTTGTTTTCAACTTGTTCTGTTGATACTTCTGTAATAGTTTCTTCAAAATTTTTATCTTGCGAAAGCCTTAACATTGTGTCAAAAGTGATGTCAAATCCACGAGTGGCATATTGATTTGGAAATATTTTGTTTTTCTTTTTAAACTCTTTCTCAAATATTTGAGCCTCATTCGAATCATTTTCTTTAGTTAATGATGGGTAAGTTAAGTTTAATTTTGTCAATCTATTTAGACTAACTTCTTCATAATCAAATGTTGGATTGGGTTCTAAAATTACTAATCTGATTTGATAATTTGCCAAAGCATTTATTAAGGTATTGGTTACAGAGAAAACCATTCCTGTTCTTTCTGATGCAAAAACAACAAAGTTTATTTTATCTTTTACTAATAATGTTTTTATACTTTCTGTTGATAAAATTCCTTTTTCATTAAACGATGCGAATTTTGTTCCAGGCTGATTGTTAGTTATATATTGTTTTATCGATGCTTTTTTTGGATCAATAACTGCAATAATATTTCCGTTTTTTGCTTTCATAAAATCAAACATAGCATTTTTCAACAAATCAGTTGAGGGCATTGTAGCATAACTATTTTTATATGGTTTTCCTGCATCTTTTGATAATGGTGAAATAACTGGAATGTTATTTTTTTCTAACAAATTAGCTAATTTATCTGCTTGCGTTTGATAAAATGGTCCAATTATTGCATCAGCGGTTTGCAAACTATTTTGTGAGACTAAATTATCTATGTTTGAAGTATTTTTTGTTTCTTGCGAATCAAAAATTCGTACATCTAAATTCATACCCAATGTTTTAGCCGAATCTATTGCCATCAATGCACCCGAATAAAAATCCAGTGTCATATTTAAAAAAGCGTCTTTTTTTAAACGCTCTTGTTGTAAAACTACTGTGTCATTTTGAATTCTTGATACATTAAAAGGTAATAGTAATACTATTTTTTTTCTTTCTGCATTTTTTATAGATTTTGATAAATTACCGAAAGTTTTAGTGTTGCTTACTAATGGAATTTCGGGTCTTGGCAATACTGGAGCGGTTGGTGTTTTAATCAATAATTCTGTTGTATCTGCCTCAATTACTGGTGTTTTTACCGTTTCTTTTTTAATAATAGTTGATGTTGGAACAACCGTATTTAAAGGAATTCTAATAATCATAGCTTCCTGAACACCGTTTTCTAATTCTGGATTAATAGCTACTAAATCTTCCATTTTTAAATTGAATTTTTTGCTCAATCCATAGAGTGTTTCTTTTGCTTGAACTTCATAATTTTTATATTCCGTTTTTTGGATTACATTTTTTGAAGTTGGAACCTTATTTTTTGGAGTTGCTATAAGTATTATTTGCCCTATTTTCAATCCTTCTTCTCCTATCGAAGGATTTAATCCAATTAACTCATCAATGGTCAGATTGTGTTGTTTTGCAATACCATAAAGTGTTTCTTTTGGCAAAACTTCGTGTTGGTTTAGATCTAATTTTGTAGGTTTATTTATAGAATTATTATTTGAAGTGGGTACAATTAATATTAAATCAATTTTTATTCCATTTCGAGCATCAGGGTTTAAAAAATAAATTGAATTAACATCAACCTTATATTTATGTGCAATTTGATAAATAGTCTCGCCTTGTACAACTGTATGTTTAATATAGTTTTTATCTTGTGCAAATACTGAACATGTGATTGATATACATAGAATTATATTTAATACTGCTTTATTCATCTTATAGTTTCAATTAATCAAAGGTTTCAGGCGAAAATTCTAATGATCCTTTTGGTGCAGGGACTCTTATTACCTGACCAACTTTTATTTTTCTGTCTTTTAATAAAAGTCTGTTATTCTGAATGATTTCATCCACCGTAACATCGTATTTTTTTGCAATATCTTCCAAAGATTCATTTGGTTGAACGGTGGTTATGATATCTCCTACAACATATACATCACTATTACTGGCTTTGTCAATTGGTGCGTCATCGTCAATTTCTATGGGCTTTGCAGGAGTTAGATTATCATTTTCAGCAATTATAGCAGTTGCAGCTTTTGGGATTCTAATATCTTGCCCTACCTGCAATCCTTTATCCATAATTTTTTCATTATTGGAACGAATATCATAAGCCGAAACACCATATTTTTTTGCTAATTCTGTTATAGTTTCATTAGGTTGTACTTTATGAATAATATCTGATTCATTTAGCGTTCTAACTGGAGCTTTAAATTCGTTAATTTTTTTATCCAATTCTGCCACTGCACCCGTTTCAATATCTTTTCCTGTTTTAGAAACAGGTATTTTTATAATCAAACCAATACCCAAACCTTTCTTTTTTATTTTATCATTATTAGCAACTATAATTTCTACCGTTGAAAAATATTTTTTAGATAAACTATATAAAGTTTCTTTTGGTTGTACTTTATGAATCACAAATCCGTCTTCAAATCTATCACTATCCGATTGATTTTGATCCACTACAACTGGTTTCACTTCTATTTTTTCAACATCTACTACTGCTTTATTAACAGTATCTTTAACATCGCTATCTGTTTTAACAACATCGTTATCAAAACCTAAAATTCTCTTATTTGCTGGTATTATTATTACTTGACCTGCCACCAAACCGCCTTTTAAAACAACTTCATTTCGTTCCATAATTTCATCCATTGCAACATCGTATTTTTTTGAAATACTAAATAATGTTTCTTTGTCTTGAATGGTATATTCTGTTTCTTTATCTCTTTCTATTCTTGAAACTCCAAGTTTTTTTGATTCAAAAACAGGGTCCTTTTCTACATTATTTACCGCGACTGGTTCATCCTTAACTGCAACGGGGTTGTCTTTAACTGCAACAGGTTGTTTTTTTGTTACAATTGGTTGTTTTTTTGCTACAATTGGTTTTTCTTTAACTGCAATTGGGTCTTCTTTAACTATTACACTGGCTTCGGCAATAGCCATTGGCACAACATCTTCGTCAATATCAACTTCTGCATATTGTACACTTGCATATTCTTGTCCTTCTTTTCTTGGAACTGGAATTTGCAAAACCATACCTTCATTTACGCCATCAATAATAAATTTATTGGATTTATAAATTGTTGTTGGATTTACTAAATATTTCTTGCAAATCATCACAATAGTTTCGCCAAGTTCTACTTTATGTATTACAATATCAACTATCTTGCTTCTATTATTGGTTTGGGAGAAACCGCTTTGAGAAAACATAATAAAGGCAAAGAGGAGAGAAAAATTCTTCATTTTTTTATTTTATACTAAATTTAATTTAGAATTAACATCTTTTGTTTTAATGGATTATATATTTTCGCAGAACGAAGTATAATTTAGTACAAATATAGTTTTTATTTTTACATTCTAAAATAAATTTAAAAAACCTTTCTTTTTTTGCGGTAAACTGTCTGAAAATATACGATAAATAGTATTACTCCTAATCTGGAAAAATTTTACTCGGATTAAGAATGTTATTGGGATCAAAAATCTTTTTTATATTTCGCATTAAATCAATTTGAGTAGCATTAAAAGCAATATCCATATAGTTCTTCTGCACATATCCAATGCCGTGTTCACCTGATATTGTGCCTTTTAACAAAACTGTTAATTCAAAAATCTCACGAATACCTTTAGTAACTTCTGTTTGCCAATTTTCATCACTCATTGTTCCTTTTATAATATTAATATGTAAATTTCCATCGCCTGCGTGCCCATAACAAACTGATTTAAAACCATATTTGTTACCAATTTTTTTTATTCCCTCTAAAAGTTTTGGTAATTCATATCTTGGCACAACGGTGTCTTCTTCCTTATAAATTGAATTGGCTTTTACGGCCTCGGCAACTGATCGACGCATTTTCCAAAGTGCATTTTTTTCGTCTTCTGTATCTGCAAAAAGCACTTCGTCTATTTCAAATTGTTCTAAAACCGACATGATTTTTTCGGACTCTGCCATCAAGATTTCAGGATAATTTCCATCAACTTCTATCAACAAATGAGCTTGGGTTTTTTCATTAATTGGAACATTTATTGTGTCATTAAATTTCAAAGTCCAATCAATGGCCTCTCGTTCCATAAATTCTAATGCACTCGGAACAATTCCTGCTTTGAATATTTCAGAAACAGCTTCGCAGGCTTGATTTGATTGAAAAAAAGGAACTAAAAGTAGCACATTATAAGAAACTTTTGGCAACAATTTTATCACAATCTTTGTAATAACTCCCAGCGTGCCTTCGCTGCCAACCATTAATTGAGTTATGTTATATCCCGTCGAATTTTTTAGTGTATTTGCTCCTGTCCAAATAATTTCGCCCGTTGGCAAAACAACCTCTAAATTTAGGACAAAATCTTTTGTTACACCATATTTTACAGCTCTTGCACCTCCAGCATTTTCAGCAACATTACCACCAATCCAACAACTGCCCTGACTACTGGGATCAGGCGGATAGAAAAGCCCTTTTTCGGCAACTGCCTCTCGCAAAACCTGTGTAATTACGGCTGGTTCTACAATTACTTGCAAATTTTGTTCATCAATAGCTATAATTTTATTCAACCGCTCTAACGAGAGTCCAATACCTTGATGAATACACAAAGCTCCTCCGCTTAAACCTGTCTGACCGCCAATGGGCGTTACTGCAATTTTATATTCATTGGCAAGTTTAATTATCGAAGCTATTTCGGTAACAGCAGCAGGTTTTACAAGCACCGATGGTGGAAAAACAAAGTCTTCCGTTTGGTCGTGTCCGTATTGGTTTCGGGTTTCAATATCTGTAAATACATAATTATGTCCTACAATTTCAGTTAACTTCGATAAAATATTTTGGGTAATTTGCATAAAATTTATAAGATTGTTTCAAAGCAAAAATAAATAAAAAAACAGTATAAATTATTAAACAGAATTTTATTTGATGGAATAATAAATTGTTATCTCCAACAAAATACAACAGAGAGCAAATTTTGTATAAACATAAGATGTTTTAGGTTTACTTCTTTATAAAAAAGTACTATTCCAAATATCTAAAAAATTATACGCAAAAAAGCCCGACTCAAAGAATCGGGCTTTCTCGCACTAATAAACAAGATTATAGGTTTATCTTATTCTATCCACAGATTTTACGAGATCTTCGTCCTTTTTAATGGACTTGTTAGCAAGCACTAACAATACGATAGCCACAAGCGGAAGAAAAATCCCAATACCTTTCTCTGAAACTTTTGAGGTTTCTCCAGGTAAATTTAGTAAATGATATAAAAATAATCCTAATAAAATTAAATTGAAAATGATGTTCAGTCGTCCCATCACAAATTGATTTTGTCGTTTTTTGTACGAAAAAATACTGAACAAAGATAGTGTGGCACTTAATCCAAACAAAATGGTGTAAACTACATTTTGCATAAAAAAATAAGATTTTGCACCATCAATACTCCATAATGGAATAAAGAATGGCAATATGCCAACTATAATAAAGGTTAGTATTAAATATACTGTTTGGATTCGTTGTAACATAAATAAAAATTTGTTGGACAAAAATAATATTCTTTTTTAAAAAAAACTATTGTATTTAAAAAAAAAATTGTATTATTGCAAAACAAAACCGAGGCACTCCATTTTTCGGTTGTTATTTTTGAATAAAAAAACACACTTCTTATTTATTATTTCTCATATAATTAATTAAACACTAATAAACATTTATGTTTGACATTTCTGTATTAAAAGGAATGAAGCTTGCTGAGCTTCAGGATATTGCAAAATTATCACAAACCATTAAATTTGTAGGGGTAAAGAAAGATAATCTTATTGATTTGATTATTGAACATCAAAACCAATCCCATAAAGTTGTTGTAGAAAATCCCGCTGGTAAACAAAAAAGATCCAGAATAAACACTGATAAAGAGGCTACAATAATAAATCCAGAGGTTGAGGCTAAAGTTCAGCTCCGAAATAATACTCCGAAAGTTAGAAATAAGAAACTAGTATCTGCAGAAGAACAAACTGAAATTGATGAGAATACTGGTGTTTCGAGTTCAGAAGATTTGGTAGAAAATATTTCTGATAATACTAAAAATCAAGCATATAATATTCCTAAAAGCAATAATCAAAATCAAAACCGGAAACCTAATAATTCAAACAATAGAAAGCGAACCGAGGAAGTAAATTCAAATAAGCCGAATAATCCAAAAGATTCAAACTTTGAATTTGAAGGTATAATAGAATCAGAAGGCGTTTTAGAAATGATGTCTGACGGTTATGGTTTTTTACGGTCGTCTGATTATAATTATTTAGCTTCTCCAGATGATATTTATTTATCAACCTCTCAAATTAGACTTTTTGGATTAAAAACAGGTGATACCGTAAAAGGAGTCGTTCGTCCGCCCAAAGAAGGCGAAAAGTTTTTTCCTTTAATTAGAGTTCTAAAAATCAATGGACACGATCCACAAGTAGTTCGAGATAGAGTTTCATTTGAGCATTTAACTCCTGTTTTTCCGACAGAAAAATTTAGATTAGCTGAAAAAGGTAGTTCGATTTCAACCAGAATTATTGATTTATTTTCTCCCATCGGAAAAGGACAAAGAGGAATGATTGTTGCCCAACCAAAAACCGGTAAAACAATGTTATTAAAGGATATAGCTAATGCTATTGCTTCTAATCATCCAGAGGTTTATCTAATTGTTTTGTTAATTGATGAACGCCCAGAGGAAGTTACTGATATGCAAAGAAGTGTTAGAGGAGAAGTAATTGCCTCAACATTTGATAGGGAACCACAAGAGCATGTTAAAATTGCGAATATTGTGTTAGAAAAAGCCAAAAGATTAGTAGAGTGTGGACACGATGTTGTTGTTTTATTAGATTCAATAACTCGTTTAGCAAGAGCTTATAATACGGTTCAGCCAGCGTCAGGAAAGGTTTTAAGTGGTGGTGTTGATGCTAATGCGTTGCAAAAACCGAAACGATTTTTCGGAGCAGCAAGAAATGTAGAAAACGGTGGTTCATTAAGTATTATTGCAACCGCATTAACTGAAACTGGATCAAAAATGGACGAGGTTATTTTTGAAGAATTCAAAGGAACTGGTAATATGGAATTGCAATTAGACAGAAAAATTGCAAACAAACGAATTTTCCCTGCCGTTGATTTAACCTCATCAAGCACTCGAAGAGATGATTTATTATTAGATGCACAAACCATTCATAGAATGTGGATTATGCGAAAATATTTGGCTGATATGAATCCTGTTGAAGCAATGGATTTTATAAATGATCGTTTTAAAAAGACAAGAAATAATGAGGAATTTTTAATTTCTATGAATGATTAGTGGTTATTTATAGTAATTAAAAATTCCCAATTTTTTATTTTTATTTAATATTTGTTTGATAATTTGAATAATAAAAATTACATTTTTATCACTTTTCCTGTATGAACATCGTATCTCATGGCTATAATTTTAGTGCCATGTTCTTTCATAATTGGGTTTTCTTTTATCAATTTAGTTGAATGTTTAATGTTTGCATCAATACATTCTTCTAAATGATTTTTTTTATGAATTGCTTTTTCTTCCTTTTCATTTGCTATCATTTCTACAATATCATCTATGTGTGATACATGTTTTTTATAATTATTTGTTGTGTCAGAAACATAGGCAGTAATTGCACCACATTCCGTGTGTCCTAAAACAATGATGGTAGAAACCTTTAAGTGTTCTACCGCATATTCAATGCTTCCCATATCAATGTCTGAAATTAAATTACCTGCATTTCTGATTATAAATAAGTCTCCAATTCCTTGGTCAAAAATTATTTCGGGCGATACACGGCTATCAGAACATGTTAAAACAACTGCAAAAGGGTGTTGTCCATTTTGATTTGCTAATATTGTTTTTTTATTTTGGTGTGGATGAATGGATTTTTCATTTAAAAATCTTTCATTTCCTGTCATTAACCTTTCAATTGGTTCTTGCTTTTTGGAAGTTTCTATCGCTTCCGAAGCGTTTTTTGCATCTTTTTGGCAACTATTTAAAGTAATGGCAAGAATAGCTATAACTGTAATTGTTTTTTTCATTTTTTATTAATTTTATTTTTTTTTAGATAATTTTTTAAAATAATTTTTGTTACTTGATTTTTATTATTTTAGAGGTCTGAAAATAGATAAACCTATTCAAATATTGATTTAAAATTTAGTACTATTAATCACTTATTAAATAGATTCCATCATCTTTTATTTCAATGCGTTTCTCTTTATATAGAGCTCCGATGGCTTTTTTGAAGGTTTTTTTGCTCATTTTTAAGACTGTTTTAATATCTTCGGGATGTGAATTGTCATTTAATCTTAAAAAACCACGACTGGCACTAAGTTCGTCAATAATTTTTTCAGAATTTGGTTCAACATTTTCATAACCTTGTTTTTGCAAAGTTACATCAATTTTATTATCAGCTCTAATGTTTTTTATAAAACCACGCATTCTATCACCTGTTCTGATGGCATCGTCGTAAACTTCATTTTTATACAACAGTCCTTTATGTTGCTCATTTATAATTACATTTATGCCTAATTCGGTGATATGAGAAACAATTAAATCGACTTCTTCGCCAACTTCAATATCAATGTTTTCATTATTCAAAAACTGATTTAATTTGCTCGAAGCAACTAATCGACCTGTTTTTGTATCCATATACAGATAAACTAAATATCGTTTGCCATTTTCCATTGGTCTAGCCTGCTCTTTAAAAGGAACAAGAATGTCTTTTTCCATTCCCCAATCCATAAAAGCACCAATATTATTGACATAATTTACTCTTAAAAGTGCAAATTCGTTTAATAAAATATAGGGTTCGAGTGTTGTTGCAATTGGTCTTTGTTCGTGATCTAAATATACAAAAACCAATAATTTATCACCAATTTCAAATTGATTAGGAACATATTTATTTGGCAAAAGCACATCGTCTTTTTCGTCATCGGTACCTAAAAATAAACCAACTTTGGTGTCTCGAAGTATCGTTAAATGATTGTATTTTCCTATTTGTAACATTTTTTTAATTAATTGCCATTTAGATATTCTTGCAAATATTCAAATTTTTTGGTTAATTTTCCGTTTTCCGTAACTTTTGCACGGGCTAAAATCCCATCTTTATCATTATTGAAAAATGCAGGAATAACCCATTTTATAAATGATTCTCCAAAACCTTCACTGGCATCTTTTGGTAATTCGCAAGGCAAATTATCAACAGCCATTACAACAGTAGCAGCAGGATGGGTGATTGCAACTTCTTTATTTTCAAGTGGCAAATAGCCATAAAAAGGGTCGGCAATTGTAGATGCTCGGAGTGTGCAGGCAATTGGTCCATCAGTATCACAAGAAATATCTGCAACAATTTTTATTTTACAAGATGGATTTTGTAACATCTTTTGAGAAACGATTTCTGGTGCTCCTGTTGCATAAAAATGTCCCGTTATTAGAATATCTGCAACATTTGCAAATTTTTCAAAATCAGAGGTGTATTGACTATCATTTTTGTAAATATCTTGTTTGCTTGCAGGTTTTCCGTCAATTCTTTTGTAATAATTTGTAACATCAATTTGAGCATAAACAGGAGTAGCATAGTTTTTAGATAAAAAATCAATTGCAGAAACTTCTTTGATTTTCATGCCGTTTAAAATTTCTTTTGCTCCATTGGCAACTTTTCCTTCTCCTGTTAAAATAATTTTTATTGGTGGTAAGGTTTGTCTTTTTAATCTAAAAATTAAGTCTTCTTTATCATTAAGAGTTTCAGCTTTTGGTAAATTGAATAACTCAAATTTAATTCCAAATGCTCTAAAAGCGTTATAAGCCCCTACAATACCTGCATAAAAACCAAATCCAATTAATCGATTAGAATTTTCATCTACAATAGTTTCGTGGTCATACAATTCTATATTTTTATCTAAAATTGCTTGTAATAATTTTCTATTATGTGCTTGTTTTTTAATCGTATGCGAGAAAAAGAAATATTTTTTATTTGGAATTAATGCTTCTATCGGCACTTCTTTTACGCCAAAAAGTACTTCGCAATCAGACATATCTTCGGTAATTTCAATTCCTGAATTTTGATATTCAGCATCTGAAAAAAATCTAATATCTGATTTCTCTACTTTTATTTTTGCGTCGGGATAAGTGTTTTTTAGTGTAACTAATTCTGTTGGTGTAAAAACCACTCGTCTATCAGGTGGGTTTTTTCTTTCTTTAATAATTCCAAAAGTCATTTTTATTTTTTTTTGCAAAGATACACTTTCAAATATGAAATATGTTTGCGATACTATGAAATTATTTTAAATCAGGAAGATATTTACAAATATCTTCCTGCTAATTATTTTTATTTTATACCAATGCTCCTAACAAACATCTGTTAGTTAAACCCAGATTACGCATTAGACTTCGTTATGAAAACTCAAAATGCAATAAAA
>DYPB01000197.1 GCA_020720185.1 Flavobacterium psychrophilum
ATCCGTGATACATCGATGTTTCATATAATTTCGATATGTTTTTTTTTAATGTAGTTTGAATGAACTATTTAGGTGGGTTGAAAATTGGAACTTATTCATAATCATATTGTTCCGGAATATCACCGGAAATATCTAGTAGTTTCGTTTTTTTCATTTTTCGAACACCATGTTCTATTTCCAACAATTGGATATTAAACGTCCAATTAGCTCCAAAATCATAGGTATAAATCATCGTTGAGCCGACTGAAATAGGTAACTCTCCGATAGTAATATCTTCTGTAGTCGGAGGTTCTGCATAATCAATGGTCGGTGCACCATTATAGCATATTTTTGCGCCCGAATTACTTTTCATTTCTACGGTGTACAAATGGTCGTAATCAAAATCTAAACTGTCCAAAATAAACTGGCAAAGTGAGTCTAAATCCGCATCTGAAGAAATTGAAATTTTCAACTTCACATTGTTATATTTTAAAGAAACCTGAAAAATAAAATTTGCATTTGAAACTGTTTCTTTCTCTACATTAAGATTATTTACATATTTTGGAAATAATCTTTTTATGTCGGTTTCAAATAAAATATTTTTGTCTTCGATATCTGAAAAAATAAAACTTATGTTTTCAAAATAATGATAGGCAAGTAAAATGGATTTATTAACAGTTATATTTACGAATTCCCAATTCCCATCATTATTTAGTCGTCCTGAAATTCCTATAAAACCAAATAATTCTAATGCTGAAAGTATTATTTTTCCGTCAAAATAGCTATACAAATAATCCGTTTTTTGAATATTGACGATTTTTTTTGAGGCTAAATCATTTATAATTAAAATATGAAAATTACTTTTTTGTTCGTTTAACGGTTCGAGTGAGAAATTAGTGATAAATGGTTTTAAGATGTGAAAATACTGTTCGGTTTTATTTAACGTGTTCCATTGTTCATAAGTTTTGGGTTCGATGGTCAAGAATTTTTTTGTTTTTTTAGCTTCTATTTTAGTTAATCCTGAAAGACGCAGTAACAAAAACAGAGCTAACACGTTAGGATACGATTTTGCGAAAACTTTGGGCTTGTTATATTCAATTTTATGTGTTAAAAATGCGTTTATTTCCTTAAAAACGACCGGACTCATAACATCATTTGCTGTTAGCGGAATTTTATTTTCGATAAGATAATTCAACAAAAGATTAAAATCTTGAACGATGCCTGTATTTTCGGCATCGAAGTTTGTCAGTATTTCTACGTCCTTTTTTGAAAATATTTGCGTCATTTTATTATTGATTCATAAGTTTATAAAATTCATTCTCTTCAAAATTTTCTATTTCTACATCAAAATATAAACAAAAAACTAAATCATCGATTCGTTTTTTTAGTTCGTTTTGTTCTTGTTTGTCAATAGCTTCTAAATATTTAAGATTTTGGAGACTAATTTCGCCTTCAAATTTTTGCACCTCAATTATTTGTTTTACAAGTTCGGGTTTTGCTGTTATTTTTTGTGCAATTGCTCTACCCGAATTTTCGATAAGTTCAATTTTATCATCATAAATTATAACATCGGCAAATTTTTGAATGGAGGTTGTAAATTCCACAAAATCTTTTAATTGGTATTTTTCTAACTCTAAAAGTTTTTCAGTTTGTTTAATAATTTCTTCTTTAATGTGTTTGGTTTTTTCTGTGATTTTGGGAATTTTTACAAAGTTTTTTATTGAAGTCAGCGAAAGTAAAAAATCTTTTTCGTTTTTGGTTTTCAATAAATTATGTAAAAAATAGAAATTTGTTTTAGAATTTAATAAAGCAACCAAATAAAAAATTTCGCTTTTATTATCGCTTCCGATTCCACAAAATTGATTTCTTGCCCAAATCAAAGGTTTTTCTGTATAAAAAAAACGTTTTGCATTGGCATAAGACCAAATAATTTTATATTTAGAATCCAAAAAATTATAGGCTTGATTTCCTTGCCTCAAACCAATAAAGTTTTTATCTTCTTTATTGTTTCTTTCATTTTTCCAATAACCGCTAAAATCTTTTATTGTATGATATAAATAATTGATTTTCGGATACTTATAATCAGACACATGGTCTAATATCTGTTTTTCGTCAATATTATAACCTCCGTCAAAATAAAAACTTGAATTAAAATGTGGGACTGCAAATTTGTGATTGTAATACAGTGATATATTGTTATTTGCATTGTATTTAAAATACAAATCTGCAAATAGTTCGTTTTTTATAAACACATTCCAATTTGATATTTTTTTCAACAATTCGGTTTGTAAAATATCCTTTTCTATTCCCTTTCCGGTTTTGAAATGCTCCGCAAAATTCACATCCTTTTTGGTGTCATAAGGTTCATAAAACACGAACTTTACGGAATGTTCGGGTTTTGGAATTTGTTTTTTAACCACAAAAATTAACGACGAAGTTGCAACCGGTTTGTTTTGTTTTAAACCTCTGCCAATAAATAATTTACCTTCAAAGGTTATTATTTTCTCAATAGTTGTATTTTTTGCCAAATGATACCGCAAAACGTCTAAATCGGTTGTCGTTAATAAAGTTTGGGGTATGATAAAACTCAAACGTCCGTTATTTTTCAGTAAAGCCAATCCAAGAGAAATAAAAAACGAGTAAAGATTCAGATTTGGACGGTGTCTTTTTGCAAACCCCGGAACTGAATGTAAATTAACACCATAGATGTCGGCAAAATTTATTGAAGTATCTGATTTGTCGTTAATTTTTTGTGTAAAATCAATTTTCAAACGACAACATTCATTATAACCAATATACGGCGGATTTCCGATTACGAAATCAAAACGG
>DYPB01000198.1 GCA_020720185.1 Flavobacterium psychrophilum
ATAAGGTTTTTCAAAAAATATCCAAACATGTCCGCCATTTCCTGAACGTGAACGTTCTAAATATGCAGGAATATTTTCTTCTTTACAAGCATTTAAAAAATTTACAGCTTCTACCTTCCAGTTTTGTTTGTCAAAATCTGCCACTAAAAACCAAGAAGTATTATCTTGTAATAATGGGTAAACACCGATTTGTTGAACTCCATTTAAATGCTTTTGGAACTCATTATCGGTAAGTGGTAAATAAGTTTTGTGTGGATAATTCTGAAAAGTTCCGCCATTCATTTTATGTGACCTATAATGATACATGTCATAATTGTAGACTGGCATATAACCAGACTTACCCGATTTCTCCCAACGAATGGCAAAAACGTCTTCTCGCCCTTTGAAAATGGAGTGGAAAAGTTTTATTTGGTTGTTGGGATTATCATTCATTAATGTAAAGTTGTAGTTATTTCTTTATTCTTTTTTACCATTGTTCGTATTCTCTTTCGTTCATTGGGGTCTTGAGAATCTCGTTAATATTTGCAAGTATTTTTCTCAAAGTTGCTTTAAAAGTATTCAAATCAATCGTTTCTCCAAAAAAAATGTCCTCTGCTAAAACATCAAAGTCTTTGTCAGAAAGCCAATCTTTAATTAATGCTTCTGAATGATTAAGGTAATCGTCGTCATCTTTACAGGCTGATGACAAAATTCCAAATTGCAAAGTTAAATCGTGATTATATTTTTCACATTCTAAAATAATACCGTTGTAGGTTGGTTTTGATAAATCGTCTGTGTCCATGAATTATAGTTATATCTTTAGTGATTTTTCCGGTTTTTAATTAAAAAAGTGTTTTTAGATTTTAATTTTTGAATGTTTAGTCAAATTCTAAACCGTATTCATTTCCAAATTGAATTAAATTCTCAATTTCTTCTTTAAACTCATTTTGCAAAAAGTTTTCAAAAATTGACTTACTTGATTGTTTAAAAATTTCTTCCATTGTGTTATAAAGATCTTCATCAAAATAGCCATAATTTACAATAAAATCTTTACAACAATTTATAAAAAACAACTCACATTTAATTGTAAGTTTTGTATTTATATTAGATTTTCTTATACTTAGTAACAGGTTTATTGCTTTTTCAAGATCTAAATCATCTTCTAAAATATTTGGACAAAGGTATTTTGTAAACTTGGTTTTGTATGTTTTTTCTAAACTTATTAAATTTTGTTGGGTTTCTTTTTTATTTGTTGAAGTTATAATATCTAGATAATCTTTTACTTCAGGAAATTTTGAAAACACATCCATTAAGAGATATTTTAATTCCGTTGCATTTTTCCCTTTTATCCTTGATTCTAAATGTTCTAAATTCATTTTTCTCGTTTTTTGGGTTCTATTTTTTTGGAAGAAGTTTCAATTTGTTCAATAAAATGTTGCTCTACGGTTGATATTTCGTTTACAATAATTTCTTTGTATTTTTCATACTCTATTTGTGCTTTTTCAATAGCTTGTTTATGGCTAATTTCACCAGCATTTTGCAAGATTTCATTACCCGTCATTTTAAGAAAATCATCTAATCGTTCAATCCAATCTTTCATATACATTGGTTTTCGGTTTAACGCTTGAAGTTCTGCTAATTCTAAATAGGCTGTAACAATTCTATTTAAAATATTCAGTTCGTTTTCTGTCAAGTAATTTTTAGCAACTTCTATTTCTTGTTTTGTGGGTTTATTTCCTTTAAAATTAGTCAGTCCTAAATTTGGTTTAGAAGCATCAATACGATTGTAAATTATTTCAGCTGCTGTATTCCCATGTGCTGCCCAATGCATCTTATTTTGAATGGTTTGAAAAAAAAATTGAGACATTTCTTGTCTGGGGTCATAATCAATACTGGTAGCATAAATATCCAATACTTTTCTCCAAAAAACCTTTTCCGAAGACCGTATATCTCTAATTCTTGCTAATAATTCATCAAAATAGTTACCTCCACCTGCTTGTTTTAATAACTCATCATTCATTGTAAAACCTTTTACAATGTATTCTTTTAATCGTGCGGTTGCCCATTGTCTGAATTTTGTTCCCTGATGACTTTTTACACGATAACCCACAGATATAATCACATCTAAATTATAAAAAGTAGTTAAATAATTTTTCCCGTCGATTGCAGTGTGTCGGAATTTCCGACTAACTGAATCTTGTTCTAATTCTTGTTCTTCAAAAATATTTTTAAGATGCTCCGTTATAGTCGATCTTCCTTTTTGAAACAATTCTGCCATTTGCGTTTGAGTTAGCCAAACTGTTTCATCATAAAGCCTTGTTTCTATTTTAGTTATTCCATCTTCAGATTGATAAAGAATAATGCTACTTTCGTTCATAAACTGTAATTCAAATTGATTTTCAAATTTATGAATTTATATGTTTTAATCTCTGTAAATGTTTTACAAAAACCATTTTTTTCTTTCTTCTATCGGCGTACCTCAATAATTTGCTTTCATTGATTGTAAAATTAGAATGTGTTTTTTTGAAGAACTTGTAAAATGTAAGGTTTTTATAAGGATAAATTTTATCCCAATCACAATATAAATCTACAATCATTTTTTCTGAATGTGGATACACTATTTCGTTTGATTCTACTAAAGGAGAGCCACTTATTAATTTTTTAATAATGATTACATTTTTACCAAATTGTTTAGGAATTTTTGATGGTATCTTATAAAAAACATTTTCAGCGTTTTTCCAAAATTCAAAGAAAACTAGAGCACTATTACTGTTTTCTACTTCAATAAAAGTAATGTATTGTGAGGCAATATCAGGCAAAAAGGA
>DYPB01000199.1 GCA_020720185.1 Flavobacterium psychrophilum
CGCATAAGTATTTGAATATTCCTTGATTTTTGAATTCAGGTAATAGCTATTTGATACTTTTATCAAATAAATATATTCAAAAAAGTGGTCTTAATTTTATCCATTTTTGTTTCTACTAACGAAAAACAATATGCGTATGTTGCCGGATTTCAAGAAACTATCGTTTCAATTTACTCAAATGTTTCTTTCTTGCACAATGTTTCAACCTACCATAAAAACCCGCAATTATCGCATATTGTATGTTGGGCATATTTTTTATTTTTTGACCTTTATATAAATTTGTTTTGTAACTCCATTTTCATCAACTGCCTTAACTGTTAATTTAAGATATCTTTTCAAGTCAAATACTTTGGTATGTATTTGTTTAATATAACCAACCTTTATATCTCCCTTATAAACTGCAACAGCTTTCTTATCGTATTCATTATTTCTTTCTTGTTTATAATTGAGAATATCTCCTTTTTTTACTAAACCAGATTTTAATTGTAAATGCGATAACCCAGCTAAATCTGTAACAAATGTTAATTTTTTAGTATCTTCTGTTAAAAAATCCGCTAAAAATTCAAAATTATCTGTTGGTGATTTCCCTTGTGTCAGTCCAAGCAAATCAAAAGTATCTTCAACGCCTTCTGCTTCCCAAAATTTTAAAAATTCATTTCTATCAGGTCTATCTTTTGATATAACTCTCAATGATAATAAATTATATATTTCAGTTGAATTTAATTTTTTTTCATCTTTGAAACCAAAGAAAAAATCTAATCCTTCTTTTTTAGCTTTTTCAAAATCAGGCATATACTCAAACGATATACCACTTGCAATTCGCTTAATTCGTGCAATAATATATCTTCTATCTCCTGATTTGCTTCTCCATGCTATAAAAATATTTCTAATCATTTTGAAGTATTTTTTTTAAATAATTAATTCTACGTTTTAAAAGTTCTTTTATTAACATTTTACGATTTTGAGACAGTAATATTCCTTTGTAATTATTTCCAGCATTAACATCAATATTATCAATTAGATTATCTATCTCCTTTTCTATGTTTTTATTAAACACTAAATTTATTTTATCTTCAAATATTTTTGGATATAAAAATTTGACGTTTTTTGCAATTTCAAATAAGTTAAATTCTTCTTTTTTCCATTTTATTTCACTTTTACCATTAAGAATATAACGTAAAATTTGGTCTTCATCTTTTAAAAATGTTTCAATTTTTTTTTCGCCAATTTCACGTCCTAAGCAACTACCACTATCATAGATTGGTGAAAAATAAAAATTGTGTGAGATTTCATAACTAATATTTGAATTTAAGTGAATTGAAGGTTTTAGCCTAAAAACGGAATAAAATGTTTTTAATCGGTCAATTTTGTTGTTTTGAAATTTGAAATTAAAAATACGTATAAATGCCCAATTCTCTGTATGTCTATCAGTGTTTCCTATTATTGCATCAAATATTATAGTTTCTATGAAATTAGGAATAAAGTTCTTAAATAATTCGTTCTTTGAACAAATAAATTCCCAATCTTGAAAAGAGCAAATCGGTTTGCTTGTAATTTCAAATTCTTTTATATTGTCATTGAGTATATCAACACCATGATAAAGTTCTTCACCTTTTTCTTTATCTACCATACTTTTTGATAAACAACCAACTAATTCTTTATCAAAAGCAATATTGTAATCAAGTATATCAAAACCAATTAATTGTCCTAATTTGCTCGCGATTATTTCCGACCAAATCTCTGTGGGAAAATTTAATTTAGATTGTTTAAAAAAGAACAAATTACCTGTTTGTGGATTTTCATAAATATTGTTTGGTCGCGAACCTTTTTGAGGTTTACTCCATTCTTGTAAATTCCAATTCGATATATCTACAAATTCAGTCAAAATTATTAAGTTGTTGTATTTTTTTTTATTATGCCTAACGCTTGATGTAGGCGTTGTGGCGGTAATCCCGATACCACGCCTATCGCGTGGCAGGTCTATTGGGTCACTGACGTTTGGTAAAAGTACAAAATTTCGGTTAATCACAAAAGTTTGTTTAAATGCCTTTACCCGCCATATTACCTACATAATGTTGGGAGATTGGCAATCAATTCTTCATCGAACGAGTTTAAGTTTCCTTCGATTTAAATATGATATAAATTTTTAATAACTCATTCCTTTCATTTCCTGCGTGACAGAACCAAAGGCATAAAAAGTATTAATAGCACCATAAAAAAAGAATTAACCAAAATAACACGAATTGTTTTATTCATTCTAAATTTCTTTTTTATTTAAATAGTTAGCAATCAAATCAAAATCTTCTTTATCTTCTATCTTAATAATTCTATTTTTATTATTTATAGATTTTATAGTTAATTCTCTCTCTTCGTAAGTGAAACCTATAAAATTTGACCATTTCATTTTCCAAAATATATGATATTGCATTCCTTCCTGGTTAAAAATCAATTTTCTTGGAGCTGTTAGAATGGATAAGACTAAAATAGATATATAAATAAGAGTAAATAACATAAAAGAGAAAGTAGGTTTGTAATAGCCATAGCCAAAAATTATTAAAGCTATAATTACAGGAAGAGAAAAAACAATTTTAAGTGGTTTCTTTCTTTTAAATAAAATTGACGGTAGATAGTAAATAATACTATTTTTAGATGATATAGTTTTATTTGAATTCATGTTTTTTTATTTTAAAAAGTTACAAAATTTTTACTTCCTCATTGCTTTTTTAATACAACTCAAGACAATTTCATTCAT
>DYPB01000200.1 GCA_020720185.1 Flavobacterium psychrophilum
AGTCTAGTTCCAACTCTGAGTCTCATTTCTTTACATCTATTTTATCGAACTTAAATCCGAAGACAGAAATATCATCTGTTTGTTCATAATTTCCCATGAATTTTTTCAATGTGATTTCCAATAATTCTTTCTGTTTTTTCATATCTTTATCTTTTATGGCCATGAGTAATTCTATGAGATTAGCTTTCATAAATTTTTTATCTTTTCTTTTTTGTGCAGAATCAAATTGTGTAGAACCAAACTGGTCTTTATATCCATCAGAAAACATGTAGAATACCCCTCCTTTATTTATATCGAGAGTCTTGTTTGTAAATTTTTCTTTTTTGTTTTTTTCTTCTCCATGCAAATCTTGTCCTAGGCGATTTGGCGTTCATTTTATTAAATATGCTTTCCCAAATCTATTGTGTATCTCTTCTATATTTTTACCTATTGTATCATTGTCTTCTTGATTTGGTATATATATCATCTCTGATTTAGATCACGCATAGGTCAGTTGTCCTGTTTTTTTGTCGTATGATATGAGCATTATAGTAGCTATCGATTTACCATTTTCATCTTTGAATATTTCTTTTATTTTTCTATCTAAGTAGTTTAAAATGCTAGCAGGCGTGTTGTTTTCTCTGTTTACTGCATCTTCGAATATATTATATCATATTGCACTTAATAACGCTCCTGGTACCCCATGTCACTCATAATCTATTTGTGCAAACAAACTCTTTCCATCTATGTTTTTTGTTCGATAGAAATCACCACTTACTCCGTCTCTTGGTTTGAATAAGACAAAAAATTTATCGAATAATTCTTTCATTTCCTTGTCTTTTGGTAGCATTGTACTTTGTATTGTATTAGCATAATTTATGCTTTGTACTGATTGTTGCTCTGCTTTTTTTAACTCATAGTTTTTTGTTTCTAATTCGTTTTTAGCTTCTTCTAATTTTCTATTTGCGATCTCAGCAATTTCTTTTGCTGCTTCAGCAATTTCTCTTTCTTGTTCTGCATTGAGTTTTTCTTGTTTGGCTGTTTTTCTTGCTTTTCTCATCTTGTCGTACATAATTCATAATCATCATGCTACTCCTAATGCTGTGAATAGTCAGTATATGAGATTCTTTGTTTTCTTTTTTTGATTTTCTATCGTAAGCTTTTGGGTTTCAATCTCGGTTTCTTTTTCCTTTGTCCTATATTTAACTTCTTGTTTTGCGTATTCTTTTTGATTTTTTTCATAGGTTATACTATCTGTTTCATCTTTATATTCTTCATAATATTTGATGGCTTTTTTATAATATATTAATGCTTCTTCACTTCTTCATGATTTTTCTTCTTGTCTTCAAAGCTCTTTGTATATTTGGTATAAGTTTCATTTTCTTATGATAGATATGTAGTAGCTTCATCATTCTTGTTCTTTCTTCTGTGAATTGTAATATTTAAGTGCTTTTTTGTATTGTTTTTTTATCAATGCAAGATGTCATTTATATGTATATAAAAATATTTTTGTTTCTTCATCTAATTCATCTGTCTTTATATTTTTTAATGTTTCCATTACTGTTATGAATTTGTTTAATTGATTGTTATTGTAAAATTCTCCAGCTGTATATACTAAGAATTTTATATAATATTTATGCGTGTTTGGATCGTTTTTTTCTATGTTTTCTTTTTGGTTTATTTTTTCATATGTCTGTATTCATTCTTCATAATATTTTTCTATGTTTGTTGTGTCTTTTTTTTGTCAGTATGCTCTGATGAGGAAAGTGATAGTGATGAAATATCAGCGATTATATTCTGTTTGCTTTACTTCGTTTAATGCTTGTTGAAAATATTCTAATGCTTTATCAAAATCTTTACCGAAAAAATGAATTTTTCCTATATCGATATTGCAATAATAAGCATTTTTATGATCTTCTAAGCTTTTATATATTCATAGAGCATTTAAATATTCTGGTAGTGCTACATTATATGCTCCTTCGTTATAAAAATTAAGAGCTATATTCTGTATACTATCTGCTTTTTCTTTTATTTTTTCTTTATCTATTGTTTCTGGTATATCTTTTGGTTCTAATCATTCTTTCTGTTGTTTTTTGTCTATATGTGTTGGTAGTAGGGTTAGTGTAGTAATAAGAGCTATGCTAGCAAGTATTTTTGTTATTGTGCTCCACGCCACATTTCATGTTGTTTCTATTCATCATAACTTTTTATACGAAGCTTTTTTTCTCATATTATTACCCTTTATAAATAAAATTTTTACTTATAATATTTTATTATCTTTTAAAGTCAATATTATTTTATAAAAAGTTTATATACTCTTGTTGTTTATGTAAAAAAGCAAAAAATACATATTTTATTCAAAATATGTATTTTTTGCTTTTTTACATTGTTGTTCTATGTTTTTTTATCTGTCTCCTGTGCCTCCAAACAGTCAATGATTTAGTCTTCCTTTTTCTGTATTCAACAATTCTTTTGCTACATCTCCAACTACATGAGGAATTACTGTTCCTGTTCCTGTTTCTGTAGTACCGGTTCCTGTTTCTGTAGTACCGGTTCTTGGCAAGAATGTTGCCATACTAGCGGTAACTACTGCAATCAATAGGATTAGCGTCAATTCAAATATATGTAACCCTAAGATTACTTTGTCTTCAAATTTTTTAAAAGCTTTGTACTTTAGAAGCGCTCTAGGAATCATACGCTCTTTTGGGTGTCTGCTCATCTTGTTTTTGTATAAAAAAATAAAATAATG
>DYPB01000201.1 GCA_020720185.1 Flavobacterium psychrophilum
TCTAGTGCATTTAAAATCTAAAAATAATACTATTAAAAATACGTAAACTTTTTATAAAATTTTATAAAAAATACGACATTTGTCGTATTTCATAAGTCACAGGTTGTTATTAATTTTGGCATATTAATAAAATTAAATCTTATGAAAAATTTACAATTATCCTCGGGTGGTAACTATTCGGAAAGTACAAATCCCATTTCTTCTTTAAATTGTTTCTACACAAAAGACAGAATCTCAAAAAAATCTTTGTTTACTCCATCAAATCTCTACAAAATAGGATTGCAAAAAATAAGGATAAATGAAACAAAATAATTTGATAATCAAATTAAGATTCGTCTTTGTATTTCTCATCATTAGTTTTTTTTGTAGCGAATCAGTTTGGTCGCAAAGACCTGTTCTTACAGACGAGGAAACGGTATCAGAAATGGTTACAACCGAGATGAACCAAGTGTTTCAATCTTCTGATTTCCTTAAAAAAAAGAACAAGAAATTTTCTGAAATAAATGGAAATATGACCATTGATATTACAGTAATTAAAAGTGGTAAAGTAGCTACTTTTTATAAAGCTGAGAGCACTATTAACGACATTGATTTCATCAACTTTATGTCGGAATACATTCTAAACCATAAATTTAAATTCAAATTAGAAAAGAAAAAAAGATACAAAATTAAATACAATATCTCATTTTAAAATTAAAATAAATCATGAAAAAATCATTTATTATTTACACGCTTCTTATTGCAATTATAAGCAGCACACCAGCAACGGCTCAATTTGGTAAATTATTAGATAAAGTAAAAGGTGGCGGTGGATCAAAAAAATCGGGAAGTTTTACCACGGCTTGGGAGTCAGAATTTGGCAATAAAGCAACAAGATTGGCACTAAGCAATGCTGATGGTTCGTTTATTATAGGTACAGATGACAACTCCGCATCTGTATTAAACGGAGAAGGAAAACTAATTTGGAACGGTGATTATAAAAATATCACAACCAATAAAACAAATAAAAGCGAATATCAAAATGTTATTTGGAAAGATAATGGAGGCTATTTGTTTTTATTTGATGAAAGAGTGGGTTCCGATCGTGTGGCTGTAATTGATATTGCTTCTGGAAAAGAATTATGGAATTCAGAAGTCTATCAAAATTTACTTCCAAAAGGAACAAAATCAGAAGATGGCACCGACCAAGGAGAACTAGAAACGGTAAAGTACATTTATGAATTAGATGCCTTTTTAATTTCTCAAAAAACTTCTGTTATTTTAGTAAAAGCAAATACTGGAGAAAAAATTTGGGAAACCAATCGTTTTAAAGGAGGCGTTGGAAAATATATTTACGACGCAAACAGAAATGAAATTATTATGGTAAATTTTAAACCTACTGCACTAGGCGCTTTGTTTACCGGATTTAAAAATCAAATTGTAAAATTAAATGCAAAAAATGGCGAAATACTTTGGGAAACTACTTTTGTGGGAACTATAGAAAAAGAATTAGTAACCCGAAGAGCCATTTTAGATTTATGGATTAAAGGCGATAAAATTTTTATGTACCTAAATGGTTTACAAGTATATAACAGTAGTAATGGTCAAAAAATTTGGGAAGCCGTATATGAAAATGATATGGACGGTCAAAGTGGAGGAATGTTTTCTAATACCACTCGAAAAAAATATTACAGAACTATTGCCGACCCATTATTTACCGACAACGCTGTTTATATTGTAATGTTTGGAAAAAGAGATAGAGCTAAATACGTAGAAAAACACGACTTAGAAACCGGGAAAATAATGTGGACTTCTGAGAAAATAACAGGTGCTTTTTCTATGCCAAATATCTACAAATCTGGTGATAAAGTAATTGTTCAAGTAGGTGGTAAAGTACAAGTACAGGAATACAGAAAAGAAACTTCAAGTGTTTATGGTGTAGGGAGTTACACTACAAATGTTCCTTATATTTATTGGGATTACAAAGTGCAAAAAAACAGCTTAATAGCCATAGACGATAAAACAGGAACAACATCTTGGCGTTCAGAAAAGTTTGACAAACGTATTACCGATTTCATCATTCATGAAAACAAAAATGTGTTAGTTGGAGATGGAGACCAATTTTATAATTATGAAATTGCAACAGGAAAACAAATTTTTGATGTAAAACACAACGATGCTAAAGTAGGAAGAGCTACTGATGTAATTGATTTTGGAGACTATGTAGTTGTTTTATCTGAAAAAGGCTTAGCATCATACAGTAAAAAAGATGGTTCAAGAGCTTATGCAACAGAAAAAATTAAAGGAGTAGATTATTTCTACGATGTAAATGGAAATTACTTTTTGCGCGACCAAAGAAATAGTAAAAATATTCTTTACGGTATTGATATGACCAATGGAGAAACTAAAGGTTCTCTGCAATCTAAAGGAAAAGGTGGAAGTCCTGAATTTGGCGACGGTTTAGACATTACCCAAGATGGCGAATATATTTTTGCTTTTAAAGGTAAAAAAGTAGAAAAAATAAAAGTAAATAATTAGGTTTTATAGTTTGATTACTTTGAGTGGATTGACGTTATATCAATCCACTTGTCTTTTACAAAAAATCTTCTTCAGAAATTTTAAGAGATTTAAAGAATTAATTGAAAAATATTTTCTATTTTTACAAACATTAACAATAAAATAACAAATAAAATGGGAGTAGGTAGTTTTTTTAGTAATTTATTTGGATCTAAAAAAGTA
>DYPB01000202.1 GCA_020720185.1 Flavobacterium psychrophilum
TTTGTGTTTTTTTACTGTTTTTAGCAAATGTTCTTATTATTACTAAATTACTAAAGGAAGAGGATATTTTTATTGAAATAATAAGTTTAGCAAGTTTTGTAATTGCTCCTGTTTTTTATTTAAGCGTTTCTTATTTTGTAGAACCAATAAAAAAATGGAAAACAATATATTTTCTACATTTTTTATTTGCTCTTTTAATACTTTTTCTAGTTACAATTTTTCATTTTTTTGAATCTGAAATAAAAGAAGAAAAGGCTAATCCTGAAACAGTTGCAAGTGCAAATATAATATTTATGATTATTTTTAGTCTACAAGTAATTCCATATTGCATTATGGCTTTAATAAAAATAATTAAGCATCAAAAAAATATTCAATCTTTCAACTCAACAATTGAAAATGTTGACTTAAAATGGTTGAAAAATATTATTATAAGCGTTTTTATTATTGCAGTTTCTTGGGTTGGAGATATAGTATTTAAATTATCCGATACCAACCCAATATTTGATTTAGGAAGCAGTTTAGTATATCTTATTGGTATTTTATATATTGCTTATTATTGGCTGAAACAAAAAGAAATATTTCCATATAATTTAATTGAAAAAGAAGAAATAGAAACTATTATTGCTGAAAAAACATTGCCCGATGATAATAGAAAAAAACTACTTACTGATGAAAAATTAGATCAACTAAAAATTGAATTATTGGAATTAATTAACTCCAAAAAACCTTTTTTAGAAAACGATTTAAGTCTTGTAAAATTAGCATCATTGTTAAATGTTTCCCCACATATTCTATCTTATTTAATCAATAAAGGTTTTGATGAAAATTTTTTCCAATTCGTGAATCGATATCGAATTGAGGAGGCAAAAAAACTTATTCTAGACCCAAAAATGGATCATTTGAGTTTGTTAGGCATTGGTTTTGAAGTTGGTTTCAATTCTAAAACGGTCTTCAATACTACGTTCAAAAAAGTCACAGGTCAAACCCCTTCAGAATTTAAAAAAACAAGTACCAGTTTATAAAATAATAGGTTCCAATTTATAAATACGAACAATTACACTGCATTTTTAATAGATTTTTGCTGAAAATATAAATCTAAAAAAAATGAAACAATTCACAAAACTCACAATCGCAATTTCTATTTTGTTTTTAACTTTTTCTTGTTCAAAAGATGAAGAAAATAATTCTTTAACACCAGACCAAGCAAAAATTAAAGTTCAAGAACTTATAAATAATGCAGTAGTAAATGACTTTCCTGGATTAAGTATATCTGTCAAATCCAACAGCTATAATTATACACTTTTTGCAGGTAAAACAAATCTTGCAACAAATGCCAATTATACGGCAAATACACTTAATTATATGCACAGTATCTCTAAAACATTTACTGCTGTTGCCATTCTTAAATTGAAAGAGCAAGGGTTAATCAATTTAAATTCAACAATGAATCAATATCTAGCTCCTGTAATTTGTAATAATATAACAAACGGCAACACAGTAACGGTAAAACAATTATTAAATATGAAATCTGGAATTGTAGATTATTTAGATAATCCACAGTTTTTTATTGATGCTCAAACTGGAGTTTTGCCAATGCCGAGTAGTCAGCTTTTACAATATGTTTACAATAAACCTGCACATTTTGCACCTGGATCTCAATATGAATATTCCAACATTAACTACCATTTATTAGCTTTAATAATTGAAAGTGTGACAAACGGAAATCATCACGATTTTATTACCAATACTATCATTAATCAATATAATTTAACTCAAACTTTCTATGTCCCACAATCTAGTTATGCTACAGAACCTGCAAATACAGTATCTAGTTATTCTTCATCAATAATTCCAAATCAAACGACTGATATTTCTAATTTGCAATTTGGAATTGTAAAATCATCAATTGGTGATGACGGAATTATTGCTTCAACAAATGATATTGCTAAATTTTATAAGCTATTATTGCAAGATAAAACATTAGTAAGCGCAAATTCATTAGCCGAAATGACAGCTACTGACAACACATTAGGGCAATCTTATTATGGTATGGGATTGGCATCCTATAAAATTCCAACAGGGCAACTTGCTATTGGTCATAATGGTTCTGGTGCTGGTGCGGCGGCAGAAGCATGGTATTTTCCAGAAAAAGGAATCACGATTACATTTGCTACAAACATTTGGTCGTTAGATGATAATGACCCAAAATTGTTTAAATTTTATCAGTTATGGGAAAATGTAACTAAACTAATCCTTGAAGCAAAATAAAACATCAAAATGAAAAATGTTTTTTCAGCAATATTTACTTTATTAATATTCTCTTCTTGCTCAAATAAATTATTGCAATCAGGAACGTTTTATAAAGAAACACAAATTGACTTAACTACTCATAAACTTACCGCCTATTCCAAAATTAACAATTCTAAATATTTGGTAGTTTTCGAATCTGGGCTTGGAGATAATCATACTATTTGGGATAAAAAAAATGTGGCATTACAAGTAAGTAGTAAATCTGATGTACTGCTTTACGATAGAGCTGGTTACGGCAAATCAGGAAAAAGTATAGAACCAAGAAATATTGCAAAATTGAGTGAAGAACTTGATAGCGTTATAAACAAATTCTCAAACGGAAGAAAAATAATACTTGTTGGGCATTCGTTAGGAGGTTTTATTATTAGG
>DYPB01000203.1 GCA_020720185.1 Flavobacterium psychrophilum
CCGAAGACACCATAACCAAAGTTACAGGAATGTACAAAGATTGGTTTTTGGACTATGCTTCGTATGTAATTTTGGAGCGTGCCGTGCCTGCAATTGAAGACGGTTTTAAACCCGTTCAACGGCGTATTATGCACGCATTGAAAGAGTTAGACGATGGCAGATACAATAAAGTTGCCAATGTTGTCGGACATACTATGCAGTATCATCCACACGGAGATGCAAGTATAGGTGATGCTATGGTGCAAATAGGACAGAAAGAATTGTTGATTGATTGCCAAGGAAACTGGGGAAATATTTTAACAGGAGATGGTGCGGCAGCATCAAGATATATCGAAGCACGATTGAGCAAATTTGCTTTGGAGGTTTTATATTCTCCAAAAATTACCGATTGGGGTCTTTCTTATGACGGGCGTCGGGCAGAACCTAATAATTTACCTGTAAAGTTTCCATTACTTTTAGCACAAGGTGCCGAAGGAATTGCCGTTGGATTATCCACAAAAGTATTACCTCATAACTTTAATGAATTGATAGACAGTTCGATAAAAATTTTAAAGGGAAAACCGTTTACACTTTTTCCTGATTTTATAACCGCTGGAATTGCAGATGTATCAAATTATAACGATGGAATGCGTGGCGGACGAGTTCGGGTTCGAGCAAAAATTAGTCAATTTGACAAAAACACATTGGTCATTACTCAAATTCCGTTTTCAACAAATACTACAACATTGATTGACAGTATTTTGAAAGCCAACGAGAAAGGCAAAATCAAAATCAAAAAAATTGAAGACAATACTGCTGCCGAAGTTGAAATTCTAATTCATTTGTTTCCAGGAGTTTCGCCCGACAAAACCATTGATGCCTTATTTGCTTTTACAGCTTGCGAAACATCGATTGCACCATTGGGTTGCGTGATTGAAGATAACAAACCACTGTTTATTGGTGTTTCCGAAATGCTAAAAATATCGACCGATAGAACCGTTGATTTGTTGCGTCAAGAACTCGAAATTCAATTGGAAGAATTGCAAAACAAATGGCATTTTTCTACACTCGAAAAAATATTTATTCGTGAGGAAATGTATATTGATTTCAAATTATATTCAGATAGAGAATCGCTTTATGAATATATGTACAAAGCATTTAAACCATTCAAAAAATCGTTTGTTCGAGATATTCACGATGATGATTTGCAGAAGTTGACACAAATTCCAATGATTCGTATTACTCGTTTCGATTCTGACAAAGCCGATGATGGAATTTCTAAATTGGAAGACGAAATGGTACAAGTCAAACACGATTTGGAACATTTAATCGATTTTGCAATTACCTATTTCACACATCTCAAAGAAAAATACGGCAAAGGTCATGAACGACAAACCGAGTTGAGAAGTTTTGATAATATTGAGGCAACAAAAGTGGCTTTGCGAAACACCAAATTATTTGTAAATCGTGAGGAAGGTTTTATTGGAACTGGTTTGAAAAAAGATGAATATGTTGCTGATTGTTCTGATATTGATGATGTTATTGTTTTTCTGCGTGATGGAAATATGATGGTGGTCAAAGTCGATGATAAGAAATTTATTGGTAAAGACATTATTCATGTTGCTATTTTTGACAAATCAGACAAGCGAACCATTTATAATATGATTTATCGCGATGGAAAATCTGGTCCTGCATATATGAAAAGATTTAATGTTAGTGGAGTTACTCGTGATAAATTATACGATTTGACTAATGAAACCAACGGTTCTCAAGTATTATATTTTACCCATAATCCAAATGGCGAAGCCGAAGTAATTACCATTTTATTACGACAAGTGGGAAGTATCAAAAAATTAAAATGGGATTTAGATTTTGCTGATTTGTCTATAAAAGGAAGGGCGTCTAAAGGAAATTTGGTTACCAAATATCCAATCAAAAAAATCGAGATTAAAGAAAAAGGAATATCAACACTTTTGCCTCGAAAAGTTTGGTTTGATGATATTGTACAACGATTAAATGTGGAAGCAAGAGGAGAGTTATTAGGAGAATTTAAACCAGATGATAAAATCTTAATCATCTCAAAATCAGGAATTTTAAAAGTAGTTACTCCAGAATTATCAACACATTTTGAAGAGGATATGGTAGTTTTAGAGAAATGGATTCCTAAAAAACCAATATCTGCTATCTATTTTGATGGAGAAAAAGAGAAATATTTTGTAAAACGATTTCTTGTTGAAACGGAAAACAAAGAAGAGCTTTTTATTACTGAACATCCAAAATCGCAATTAGAAATAATTTCAACGGATTATCGACCAGTTGTAGAATTAGTTTTTGTAAAAGTGAAAGGGGTTCAAAAAGAAAATCAAATAATTGATATTGAGCAATTTATAGTCGTAAAAGGATTTAAAGCATTAGGCAATCAATTAACTGCTAATAAATTGAAAGAAGTCAATTTGTTAGAACCATTAGAATATATTTTGCCCGAAGAGGTAATTGATATTTCTACAAAACTATTTGATAATGAAAACGATGAAAATGATATCTCGTTAGAAGACGATGGACAAATAACAATGTTTTAGACTAAAAAAAATCCAAAAAAAAAATATTTTTTTGGAATTTTTTTTTGCCTTTGATGAACCTTAAACCCAAATTACGCATTAGAAATCTATTCCAAACTCAAACTACTTCAAAA
>DYPB01000046.1:0-1217 GCA_020720185.1 Flavobacterium psychrophilum
TTACATTTTTACTATTTAATAACATTGTTAAAGTTTATAACATTATATCGTTTACGCCTTGCACGCCGCAATGCTCAATTTGAAACACGTTTTATTATTTCTTCAAAAGCATCGAAAATTGCATTTAATTGATTATTTTGTTTTCGACAAAGAGGATAGCTTTCAAAATCTAATGAATCTGGCTTATTTTCACGAAAATAAGTAGTTAATTCAACATCATCATTGCAATGACCTAACAATTCATGCCAAAATTCATACTCATTTTGCTCATCTTCAAGCTCAAAGCAAACATTCCCGTCTTCATCTTTTTCAGCATTTTGTAATAGCTCTGCAATTTTTTCCTTTATAGACAGCTCTGCAATTTCATTATCAAAAATTTCTGTTTCTTGCTCGCTGCCCATTTCTATTTTTTCACACCAATAATTATCAGAAACTCCAGTTTTGTTAAAATTTTCTGGGTCAAAATCTCGAGAAAATGACCATCTCCCAAAATCGCCTTTTACAACTAATATAGTTTCAATATGAATAAACATAACATTGTGAGTCATTGTATCTAATTGCCTTAACCAGTGTATTTTACAAAGGCTATCTTCTTTTGTGATAAGTACATGTCTCGACCAATCTATCGCTGTTCTTTTTTCCATGATTTAAAATTAATTTAACAGTTCATTGCTTCCCATACTCTTTTTTTATGAGTATTTCAGTATCTATGTTAGTATATGTTTTAATTAGATTTTTAAGTGCTAATCCAGCCGCAATCGCCATTTCTTGAGAATCCTGGCTGTTAATATTCTCAGTTTTTTGTAGATTATACATTTTATCTAACAATGCGTTTTGAAAAATAAAAAGAGCATTCAAAAATGTAACATCGTCAAAGTCAGGTTTGTGTCCATGCAAGTCAAATTGCAACGCATGGCCTATTTGCTGAATTACCCCCTCTATTTTCGCATAAACGATGCGAACGTGGATTTCGTCCATGTATGCGTTTCCCTTTTCAGTTGATTGTTTCATTTTTTGCACTTTAATGTTATAATTAAATCGGCTTTCATATCGCTATATCTTTCTTTTAGAGCGCTTATGGCATCTTCTAGTGAATCAACAATAACCCGATAATCGTTTGATTTTTTTTCTTTAACAAAATTATCTGGCGTTTTTTCGTATACAACAAAATGTTTCGTTTCATTTTTAACATTAACAATATGGATTGATGCACTAAA
>DYPB01000046.1:1317-2686 GCA_020720185.1 Flavobacterium psychrophilum
TTAATAAATGTTAAATATTTGTGAATCATTAAATTTATCAGGATTTGCAAAACGATTGCCGAAAATATCAGGCTCGATAAATGAACATAAACCCGGCCAGCTCTGTTCATTTACGCATCGCAAGTGTATGTCCAAAAGTTTTTCAAAATTATAAGCCCCTGAATTTTGGACAATTACATCTTTTGTTATGCTATATGCGAAGTTGTCTGCACTAACTACTAAAGAATCGAAAGGCGCTGTTTTCTCTATGAAAACCCAGAAAAACGGCAAAAATTCGCCTGTTATTTTTTGCATAACAAATTGATACATTGCCGCTTTTATGTCGTACTTGTATTTTATAATATCGTTTCTTATACCTTTAAGGTTGAAATTATCGGATGATATTGTTTTGTAATCTACTATCTTATTTTCAGTAAACACATCTGCCCTTATTTTTAGCATTAACTCTTCGTCAAAAATGCTGACCTCTTTATTCCCAGCAAAGCAACTTTTTGCGAATTTTGAATATGTATGTGTAAAAGAATCAAGCATTTGCGTTAATTGGTCAATTTCTGATTGCGTTACTGGCGGGCGTGATAGTGCGTTCGCTGAATCCTTGAAAGCCTTACTACTATTGCCATACGCTTCGCCTGTGGATTTATTTACAGGCGGCTCGAATAACTCATAATGCTTGAAAAAATCAGATAAATTTCCTTTAAATTCGATAAATGTATGAAATTTATTGCCGAAAATTAAAGCCTCGCTAGGCTCCTTCTTTTCTGCTAAAAATTTGTTAAAATAAGCACGTTTTGGGCTTGTCGTGTATTCAACAATATTTGTGCTTGACCAAAATCGCTTAAACTCTTCACTGTTGTGATAATCATCATTTTTCAAATCGTTTATTATTCTCATTTTTTTTGTTTTAGTTTATGATGCAAAGATTTTATTTTTTCAACTGTCAAAATTCATAATATTTTGTTAATTTAAAATCAGGTTCTTTAAACATCATAATCTCGAAATCTCTAATGCATTTGCGCTGTCCATACGTGCGAGTTAAAACACTGTTAAATCCGTGTTTTCGTGCTTGTTTTAGCAATTGCCCGATGCCGGCTGAGTAGCTCAAATGCGAAATAGCTAATAATTGATTATTACTATTGATTGCATCAGAAAAATGATATAAAACATAGATTTTATTTTGCTCAAACACGGCTCGAAGAAGAGAATCGGCTTGCTCTTTTGTTATTTTTTTTGCTTTAAAATTTGTAAACTGCACACGAACGCCGTAGCCAATTGCTTGATACCCATCATCATAGTATAATGTTTCACTAAATCCTTCGTGCTTTTTTATGAATGCAATAACGTTTTCGTAATTGTCTACGAAAACAACGCT
>DYPB01000046.1:2786-4964 GCA_020720185.1 Flavobacterium psychrophilum
TGGGGGTTTGATGCGATAGAGCATTAACCCCACCGCTACCCGCCCGCTGGAGCGCATCCAGCAAATTAACAAATAATTAACTAAAAAAAACAGCCAAGAGATGCTGTTGGATAAAAAAAAATAAATTTAAAAAAGTTATGGAAAATTTAATTCTTAAAAGTGCCGAAATCGGCGAGAATGGATTTTGGGCGTTGCGAAATCAGTTAAATGACTTCGTAAAAGAAAATTTTGCGTTGCTCTACGAAGGAGCGGTTCGAATCTGTTGTAACATTGAAGATGATTATTATGCGCCCAGGAGGGTGCAGATTAACAATACCAGACTGCACGAACTGACTGGGTTAAAATATGCGGACTGGCATAAATTTTCATCGGACTATGCTCCGACCGAGAAGCAGTTGCGGCAGACTATCAAGGATATACAAATCTTAATTAATGCAGCTGCTGATGTTATTCCTGCCCCGTTTTCCTTAAAAATCAATGAAAATAGGTAATTTCTATTAGCGCATTAACTTAAAATTAACAAGTTGATGTGCTTTGTTCACGTTTTTTTTTTAATTTAAAAATTAACTAAATTTTAACTAAAAAAGTTATGGCAGATGACGAAAAAAGCGTAGTAGCTACGCAAAAGGAATCAGGCCTTGCGACGATTGCAGGCCTGAAAAATTTCATAAATAAAGAGAGCAAGGGGCTATTTATTGCTCAGATTAGCGACAAAGAAAACGCAGAAACTCTTTTTCTTCAAGAATTAAGTTTTGCGATACAGTTGTTAAATAACATGAACAGCAAAGCGCAAGACTTTTTTCTTAGCGTTGCAGCTAGAAACCCTGAATCTTTAAAATTCGCAGTAGCAAATGTAGCTGCGACAGGGCTTTCGCTTAATCCAGCTATGAGGCTTGCGTACCTAATCCCCCGAAAAAACGGAATCATTTTTCAAAGCTCCTGGATGGGCAAAAAAGAATTACTTATCCGCTCGGGTTATGTTTTTGATGCATGGGCGGAAATTGTTTACTCAAACGACGAGTTTACAATGTTAGATATTGCGACTAGAAAATTCACACATGTTGCGAATCCGTTTGCAACCGCATCCGAGCGTGGGCAAATGGTTGGCGGATACGGAGTTGCAAAATTGTCAAACGGCGAAATTGTGTATGAATTTGTCTCTTTAGAGATGATTAACACTTTGTTATCAAAATCGGATGCTTTAAACTCCGACTTCTCACCCTATAAAACAGGGTTTTACGAAGACATGATTAAAACAAAGATTTTTAACAGATTAGCACGTGTTTTGCCAAAAACGGCTATATCTGATGATTACATAAAAATGCTAGGCATTGACGTTGAAAATGTTCAATATGAAAATATTACAGTGTTAGAAAATAAAAAAAATCTAGCAGAATGAAAGAAATGACAACATTAAAAAAGGTGCTAGAACTAGGGAGCAAACTCCCTATGTTTTTAAGCATAGAACGAAATCACATGGTAGGCGGTAGCGACTTTACTAACAGCTATTTTGCTGTTTTCCCGCAAAAAACAGGCTTTTTCGGAATGTTAAACGGCTTCAAGTCGTTTGAAAAATACAGACATTTAACAAAGGATGGTCGGCTTATTACACTCTATTTTTTCAGACTGTCTAGGAATGAGTTTTACAAAATTTTTAACATTTTAGGATTGAAAGAAGTTAATAATTTTGTGAAAGAAAACGAATTAATGAAAGAATATAGAATTAAAAACAAATTAAAAAAAGTGGCATGAGACTATTAAATGTTATTGATGTCAGAAAAGTTGTTTTTGACATCAGGGAAATAGAAAGCGGGTTCGGGGCGTGGTTTGATAATTGCAGCGACGAAGCTAGCAACCTTTTTGAGATGTACATTGACTATCTTATTGAGAATCAATTGTACGTATACTTTTACATAATAGTCTACGCAATAGCATATTACAGATTTTTAATAGTTATAGGAGCATAGACATGAGAAAAAATGAAATTTATAGGAATGTCTTCACAGGCGATTATGTTACTATTTTATCGTATAACAGTGCGTTTGTCGAGTATCGCAAACATGAGCCTGTTTACATCTACTATGAAAAAAAAGAAGCAGAAATACTTTTTGATTTTCAGAAACCCCCGCACATCTTTAGAGCTTGTTATACAAAAATTAACTAAAAATTAACTAAATG
>DYPB01000046.1:5064-12409 GCA_020720185.1 Flavobacterium psychrophilum
AAAAATTAACTAAAAATTAACTAAATGAAAACAAATAATTATGACCTGTTTAGCTTTATGCCGAATAACAGGGGCATTAATAACAGCTTTGTGAACAGGCTTATTACAAGTATTAAAAAAATCGGTTATATCGAAAGTAAACCCATTACCGTCGATTCAAATCTGACAATTATCGACGGTCAGCACCGATTTCATGCATGCAAAAAAATGGGCATTCCTGTGTTCTACGAGATTTCGGAAAATATAGATAAAAATAGCGCTATCATTTCGCTTAACAGCACCCAAAATATTTGGAGATTAAAGGAATATGTTGATTATCATGCAAGTAATGGCCTGCAATGTTATAAAGAGTTGCAGGATTTTGAAAATAAATACAAACTTGGTATAAGTAATTCTATTGTTATATGTCACAGAACAGGAGCATCCGTTCAGATAAGAAAAGGGATTGAGTTTATTTTAAACGAACAAAGGCATGATGTCGCTATTTTTATTAATAAAGCATTTAATAACATTCCATTTGCGAAATCAAAACACTTTATAGATGCTGTTACTATACTGCACAAGAAAACGACTGATAAAAATGTCAGAAAAATAATGAATAACATATTGGCAATCAGCAAGCAAGTAGATGCATACAGCTATCTTATTGTCTTTGAAAACATGCTTAACAAACATGTTCAAAAAGAAGAAAACAAAGTTTATTTAAGACAAAACTAAAACAATGAAAAACAACAAACAGCGTTTTGAGTTCAACTTGCTAGAATGCGAATTGTCATCAAGCAAAGGGGAATTAATTGTATATGCTGAAAATGCGATTAAAGTTGAGCATATAACAGCGCAGATGTCAAATTTTGTTGATATTTTTTATAAAACAATTTTGGAATTTGAGAAGTGCGGGCTGCCCTATCTCGCTGAATCTGACCTATACGCACTAGGTGATAAAATTAACAGTTTATTAACAAAGATAAACTCAGAAATAACATCGAGAGAAGAAGACGAGAGAGAAGAGAATGCCAGAAATATTGAAAAAGACGAAGCGCAAATGCTTCAAAATCAATGGGTTGACATAAAATGGTAGGCGAACACGCAAACATGCAAACACACGCATTTGCGTGTTTGCATGTTTTTATTTAGTTCTTTTTATCATAAATTAAAACATTGTAAATATGTTAAAGTTTAGAGCAAAAATTTTAAAAGGGTTGTCTGGAAGCTATTATATTTCTTATATTGTCTCAAACAACAAAGGAGAAATTTTAAAAGCAGATTTTTTAGACAATAAAGAAGATGACGATGGTTTTATCACAATTTCGTTTGATATTTCAGAAATAGACCACAAAGCAAAACATGAAAAATGCTTCAATGGTCTTCGTCGTTTTAGCGAAGAATTATTTAATTTTTTATGTGATAAGCGTGCAAGGCTTAAAAAAAAATTCAGGTTGTAGAACAGATAACCCTGAAATATAAATTGATAGCAATTTTTTAAAAAAAAAATTAAAAATTTTTGCATTTTTTTTGGTAGATACAATTATTAGTTGTATATTTGTAGAGTCAAAAGCAATAAAGCTAAGACATAAAAAAAAGATTATGAAAAATTTAACGGAAAGTCAAATTAGCAAATTAGTTTCTTACTCAGTTTCTTACTCAAATGAAAGCGCATATGCGTATTCCGACGAAATAAAAGCACTAGCCAAAGAAGTCGCCGAAGCCGGCGACGATATTGATGATATAGAAGAAGAGATTTTTAATAATATAGAAGTCTTTCTTGCATACTATGACTATGAAGAGTGCGAGCACCAAGGCGCATATTTGCGCCACATCTGGCGCAAACAAAAAAGAGTTACTATCTTAAACACAAGCATTTTAACCGCTTACGGGGACTTTCGCTACGAACAGATTGACGTTGAGCAAGCTAAAAATTTAATAGCATACGGTTTCGAGAGCGCGGTTGGGCATGCATCGACAGCTGATATCTTAACTCAGCTATTAGACACTCCTGTTCCGATGAACCGCACTCAGTTTTCGCAAGAATTAGGCGATATTGCGCTTGTTTTCAAGCTAAACGGGCGGGCAGAAGAGGGCAAAATACTGACCGTATCCGAAATCGAAGCTATCGGCTACGAGTTCGGGATTCTCGAAAGAACAGCTTAATCAATTATATTTGAGCGGTTTGCGGCGATGCTTTTTTCGCTCGTGAGCCGCTCATTTAGCATGACTTCAAACACGCCGAATCGCAACATCTAAAAATATGAGGAAGATAGTAAAACTTAATTCAAGCGGCGAAGTTCCGCTTGAATTATTTCATTCATTGAAAACTTTTTTTATTAAATACCCTGAATTTTTGACGAAAAAATCAAGTATTGAGATGTATTTATCACGAAAAAAAAAACCGTTTAAAACGGCTGAATTTACTTTAGTTCGTTTAACGGTTGAATAGCGCAAAAATTTCTTAATTAAACTCAAATGATAAAAAAAATAACATACAAAACAATCGATTTGTTCGGAAACGAAACTATCAACTTTATAGAAACGAAAAAAAGAACAGGTAAAACGCTATTTGATGATTACGAAGCGTTTGTAGAAAAATTTAAAGACAAAAAAACAACTGACGATTGCTATACTCCAGATGCTGTTTATAAAGTTGTTTTAAATTTCGTATCTGATAAATTTGATTTAAACGGATACGAAATTATACGCCCCTTTTACCAGGATGGGGATTTTGAGAGTATTGAATATTCAAAAAATTGTATTGTTATTGACAACCCTCCTTTTTCAATTATTTCAAAAATAGCAAAGTTTTATATTAAAAAAGGCATTAAGTTTTTTCTATTTGCTCCGCATTTAACTTTATTTAGTGCAGGATTTGAATGCACTTCGATTATTTGCGGCAGTGAAATTGTGTATGAAAATGGGGCTGCTGTTAAAACTTCTTTTTTATCTAATTTATTTGGTGATGTAAGGGTAATGACTGCCCCTGCACTGTATAATGAATTTGAAAAAATAAAAGACAATAACAAAATAAAACTGCCGAAATACGAATATCCTAACAATGTTTTAACAGTTTCAAAAGTTCAAAAATTAGTAGAAAATGGAATAACATTAGAAATAAAAAATGAACATTGTAAGCATATTAGAGTGTTAGATGACCAGAGAAAACATAAAAAAGCAATATTTGGAAGTGGCTTTTTATTAGCAGAAAAAGCAGCAGCAGAAAAAGAAAAAGAAATTATATTTGTATGGAAATTATCTCTAAAAGAATTACAAATTATAAAATCTTTGGACTGTGATAATTGCCGCTAAAGATTAAGCATTAAATCAAGATGTTATTTTTATTTATCAATTAAATATTAAAGTTATGTTTTACGAAAAAATTAATAAAAAAATCGCCAGTTTCATTTCTGAAACTGGTATAGAACCAAATTTAATTATTATGAATTGCGATGATTTTATTGAGTTTAAAAAAATGGTTGAAAAGAATATTATTAATTATAATATTCTTAATATTGCAAAATTAAAATACATGAATAAAGAAATAATTAGAACAAAAAACATTGAAAAAGGCGAAATTCGTGTTGGATTATTTATTTAAGACATAACCATTAAATATCCGCAACAAAATGCAGGATTATTTATTTTTTCTGTTATAAATTTTTGTATTTTTGTGTGGTAAGCGTGCAAGGCTTAGAAAAAATTAAGGTTGTAAAACCGATAACCCGATTACATTGCTTGCACCAATGTATTTCGGGTTTTTTTAACATAATGGAGCATGAATAATTATTTAAGCAATGGTTTTGTTAAATTACCGTACTGGTATTTCGAGCATCCTATTTACAGAAAAATTGATTACAACATTTGGTACATAGAACTGTTAAGAAGAGCAGTTTATGCCAACAAAATTGTTGAAATAGCGGGGCAAATAATAACATTGCTCCCTGGGCAGCTCGTCATCAGCAGAGATGTGTTAGCACGAGAACTGCAAAATTGCAGTGTGCAAAAGGTAAGAACTTTTTTGAAATATTGCGAAAAAAACAACCTTATCGAATTAGAAACTAGCAACTTAGCCACAATAGTAACGGTGCTGCAATATGAAAATTTTATAGAATATTCGGGTAGTGTTAATAAAAATCAACCAGCGGAAATAAAAAGTTCGTCCGTAATTGAAAGTAAACCAACCAGCCTAAGCGAATCAAAATCAGCAACTTCCTCATACAACCAACCCGTAAATAACCAGCCCCTAACCAGCGAAACATCAAAATCTAACCATATTAATAGATATTATAGAATAAGTAGATATAAAGAGAAGAATAAGAAAACTAACAAAAGAAATTCTAACGAATTTCAGCACACACAAAAAAATGTTTCTTTTGAATTTAATCCTTTTTTAACAGATAGCTATTATAGCGACTTTAAAACAAAAAAAACGCATAAAAAAATAATAAAACGGGACATGCTGTTAAAAGATGCGCAAAATAAAGATGTTAAGCTAAACGAAACGCAATTCCTTCAAATTGCGCAAGCTTTTCAAGCTTTAATTAGAAAAAATCTTATTGAAAATCATAGCATTACAAAAAATATTGATAAAGAAAAATTATCTAAATCGCTAAGCACTATAAGATTAATGATTGAAAATGATAATATTTCAAGGGAAAATCTGATAAATATATTCTATGTACTTGAAAATGATGAATTTTGGAAAAAAAATATTCTTAGTATTCATAAAATCAGAGAGAAAGCAGATAAATTACTTATAAAATACAATGAATTGAAAAATGGAACCAAAAAAAATACAGGAATTACGGAAAGAGACTTGCACGAACTTAGCGCCATCGTTGCAAAACACTTCAATACAGCTTCGTAGTAATAGCGTAAATATAAGAAAATCAGACGGTTGTTATGAAGTTTCGAGATATAAAGGCGCATTTAATCAGCTTACAGCCATTGAATTAACGGCAAAAATAAAGATTGCGTTTCCGAAGTTAGAGAACTTATTCTTTGATGTTTTAATTGAACAAGCTAGAAAAATCGGATTTTCTGACGAAAGATTTAGCGATGCAGTTGATTTCGTTTTGCAAAATTTTATCTACCAAACTCCCGCAATTGCTGACTTTTTGAAGTTCGACAAGACGATTAAAGTGTTTACTTACGAGCAAATGTTAAAAAAATTAGAGACTGATGGTAAGGCGTTTATGAGCCATAAAGCTGTTAGAATTTATGAATCTCAGAAAAAGCCGATTTGGGCAACGATTAACGACATTGAAAAATTTAAATTAAAAATCTGGGACAATGCTAAATGATAAAGTGCTATTTTTTGCCGTCAAACGCTAGGTTGTAGTGCATCAAACACGATTGACAATAAAATGTATTACTTACGAAAAATAAACGCTTAAAACGAAACAAAATGATGCTATTCGAATTATACAACAAGCAAGCCGCTTTAATTGCTGATTGTCAGACTTTAAATCATAACTTCTTTGCAGGTGAAATTTTGTCCGTAATCTGGGTAGATAATAACATTACGCAGCTAATTTCTGATAGAGGATTCGTGATAGTTTTATGCTCGAATCTTGTAGAATTTTTGTAGATTGAAAATATTTATTAATTTTGTGTTAAAATTAATAAATAGTTATTTTAATTAAAAATTTGTTAAAATGGCAGGCAGGAAAGGAAATAAAACACATGCTAATAATACTAGCTTTACTAGCGAGGTTATGTTAGGTAAAAAAAATGCCGAAAAATGGACGGAAGAAGGAGCTGAAAAGTTTTTTATTGATGCTATCGAGATTAGTAAAGAGCCTGATATTTATACACTTAATTTTATTGCTAGAAAGATGGATGTTTATGACCATGTTTTTTCTTATTTGATTGAGAAATTCCCTATTTTTTCTACTCATAAAAGTCAAATAAATGAAAATCTGAAAAATAATTTAACATTAGCAGGATTGGCTGGTAAAACAAATCCAACAATGAGCATTTTTATCCTGAAAGCCGTGCACGGATTGATTGAAAGGCAGATTATTGATGCAAACGTAAATAATAACATTACAAGCTTACCAATTATTGAATTTTTTAACAATGCAGGAAAGGACAAGGATACTGATTAATGAGAAATTTAAGCCGCTTTTTGAAGAAAAAACACGATACTACATCTTAACAGGAGGCAGGGGGTCTGGTAAATCCTTTGCCGTTTCTTTTTACCTGACACTAAAGATGTTAAAAAAATCGAATAAAGTACTTTTTACACGTTATACGCTTGTAAGTGCAAAGGACTCAATCATCCCAGAATTTAAAGAAAAAATTGAATTGCTTAATTTGTCAGATAATTTTGATATACAAAATCAGGAAATCGCAAATAAAAACAGCAAATCGGAGATAATTTTCAGAGGTATTAAAACAAGCGAGGGTATCCAGACCGCCAAGCTTAAATCTTTAACAGATGTTAATATTTGGGTGCTGGATGAGGCTGAGGAATTAACCGATGAAGATGTATTTAATAAGATAGATTTATCCATACGAACAAAAAAAAGTAAAAATATCGTTATTTTAGTCTTAAATCCGAGTTATCGAACGCATTGGATTTATAAACGTTTTTTTGAGCCTTTTAATCTATCTGAACAATTTAACGGAACAATCGAAAATGTAACTTACATTCACACAGATTATAGAGATAATTTTAACAATATATCAGATGATATTTTATCAGAAATTGAAAAGCTGAAAATATCTAATAAGCAAAGGTTTAATGAAGACATTTTAGGGTCTTGGAAAGAAAACCAAAAAGGGGTTTTATTTGATAAAAACAAGCTAAAACGATTCAAAAAATCAGATATTATTAACTTTCAAGGACAAAATATTGCGCATATAGATGTAGCCGACGAGGGCAATGATAGCCTGTGTTTTGTTAATGCAATGTTAGTAGAAAAAAAAATATACATTACTGATGTTATTCACAGCAAAGAGGGCGAAGGCGTTACACGTCCCAAGATAATTAACAATTGCTTAACAAATGAAACCCAATTATGCTTAGTAGAAGGAAATAATCAGGGGATTTTATTTACTAAAATGTTAAGCGAAACGGCAAAGCTAAATAACTGTAACACAAGATTTTTACCTTACAAGCAGCACGCAAATAAAATGTCTCGAATAATAATGCAATCGGATTTTATCCTTGAAAATGCATATTTTTTGCATGAATCCGAATATGAAATTGATAGCTATTATGACCTTTTTATCAAAGAATTAACATATTTCAATCAAGACGGAAACAATAGACACGACGATGCGCCCGACAGTCTGAGCGGTTTAGTTTTCTTTTTGAGGGTAAGAAATATGATTTAACAATTTTAACAAA
>DYPB01000046.1:12509-15957 GCA_020720185.1 Flavobacterium psychrophilum
AGCGGTTTAGTTTTCTTTTTGAGGGTAAGAAATATGATTTAACAATTTTAACAAATTATTTTGTAAATGTTATATTTTTTTTGTAAAAAAATATATTTAAATGATAATTTTAATAAAACATAACAATTTCAACTATGAAAACATTTGACGAAGAATTTGAAGAAAAAATTAAGAGCCAGGTAGATTTAAAAAAAACGGGTGTTTACGAAGTGAGCGTGAACGAGGGCGAGTTGCGAACCTATGTTAGTTTAGGCGGCAATACGAAGGCTCCGAGAATGTTAAAAATATTTACATCTATTTTTGATGGTGAAATTATTTCACTCTCGTTTAGCAAAAGTAAGGCCGTTCAAGCACTGCTTGTGAAAATCGGGTTTGAAACACTCGAAGAACTATTTGATTGTTTCAAACCCGATAATATTTAGAATTGTAAATAAATATCTGCAAACTTGCGCCCGATAATTCGGGCTTTTTTATTTGTAGTCATTTTAACAAAATATTTTGTTAATAACTTTTTTTTTATTTTCTTTGCTGAAAATATTTGATTAATGGATATTTTCAATTTATTTAATCGTAAAAAGTCGATAAATCTGCATCAGTTCTATACGAACCAGATGGCTGGTTTTGGCTCATTAACATCTAATTTTCTTTCTGAAAATAGCTCATTTTATTACGATAACATACCAGAATTGCGTGGAATAATTGACCGACAGGCATCTATGTTTCTTAACATTGACGCTGAATTTACAGACAAAGGCGGGAAAGAAATAAGCACAAAAGAAACTGATAAATTTAACTTCCCAAATCCATTTCAAGATAAGCAGGAATTTTTAACATCAGCCCATAAAATATTTAATTTATCAGATATTTTAGTGGTTTATTTGCATGGGTTTAATGGCCAATACTTTACAAAAGACGTTGATATTTATATTTTTAACATAGACAATTTATATATAGAGCTAAATAAATTTAACGATATGCCTTTCAACTTTAAAGAAATTGTTAAAAAGGTCGAAGCAAATGTATTTTGGTCGGATAAAAGATGGAATTTAAACAAAGAAAATTTGTTTTTTATTAACAGCTCTGGAATCAGTTCAAATAATCTAATGCTTACAAATCAGAAAATTAAAAGCGCTCAAAAACCGTTATCGAACTTGGCATCATTATACGAATCCGAGAATGTTATAATTAAAAATAGGGGCGCTGTCGGCATCTTCAGCCCACAAACGCCTAAAGACGGTTACGGGATTTCGATAGGAGACGAAACTAAAGAAACTGAAAATCAACTTAATCAATACGGGACTTTAAAAGGACAAAATAAGTGGATTGTTTCAAAAAGTCCGATAAATTTCATCCGCACGGAATTAACACCCACACAATTAGGATTTTATGAAACAAAAGAATCAAGTATAGATGCTATATGTGCCGTCTGGCAGCATAGCCCGCTATTGTTAAAAATGCAAGGGGCTACTTTTGCAAACATTGATGCATCAAAGGCCGATTTGTACGAAAACAAGATTATCCCTGATGCAAAAATTTTGTATGATGCTTTTAATTCTAACATATTTTACAACAATACATTTAAAATATCGTATAATTTTGATAATATTGCATCTTTATCAGAGAGCAATTTAAAAAACAGCACGCAGGCGGAGAAGAATGTTAAAATAGTTATTGACCTTAATTACCAAATCAACAACGGATACATGAGTTATCAAAACGCTGTCGATTTTTTGATAAATTCAGGTTTAAAAAAATATATAAATTCATTACGAAAATGAAAAATATCGAAAAAATTGAAGTACAAAAAAGCTTAGTTGGTCAGAATGTTGTTAATATTGAGCAAGCAAAAGGCATTGTCGAGATTTATGTTAATGCATTTAACAATACTGATTATCAGGGAGATATATCAGACCCGAAAAGTTTTAATCGAACAATTAAAAATAATTTGGCGAGAATTAAGCATTTATACAACCATGATGCGGAGAAGTTTCTAGGCGTTCCAGAGCGCTTTATCGTTGATTCTTTCGGTTTGCTCGCTGTTAGTAAAATGAATTTGCATAATGAATTTACAAAAAACATCTTCGCCGATTATATTTTTTACGCAGAAAACGGACGAACTCCTGACCACAGTATAAGAGCGACTATGTTAGATTATGACATATTAGAAAATGGGAACAGATTAGTTAAAGAATGGGCATTGTTAGAATATAGCACAGTCGCATTCGGGGCTAATCATTTAACCCCTATGGTTTCTGTTAAATCTAACAAAGAAATAGATTTTAACGAAGCATTAACAGTAATAGAAAAGAAGTTAAATTTGCCATACTCGGATGCTATTAAATCCGAACTAGAAACGCTTGCAACAATCATATTAAAAAACTCAGATTTTTTGGCCTCGCTAACTAAAAAAAGCACGCCAAAATCTACTTTTGAAGTTGATTTTTTAGAGCGATTCAACAAAATAGAAATTAAGTTTTAAATTTTAACACATTGAAAATCATGGAAAATACACAAATTTTAGACGTAATCGAAAATAAATTTAAAGAGGTGCAAAAAAGCGCCGTTGATACGTTTGTGAAAAAAGAAGAATTACAGTTGCTTAGCGCTCAAGTCGAAAGCTTAAAAAGTAATACGGAATTATCTACTAAAGTAGAAAGTTTAGAGAAAGCCATTTCGGATTCTATTAAGAAATTAGATGCTTACAAATCTGAAAATGACAATACAGCGGCAGAGAAGCGCAAAGCTTTAATAGCTGAAATTAAAGAAGTTACGAAAAAGATTGCAGATGGTCATACAGGTAGAATAGCGCTGAAAGCCGCTGTCGATATGACATTTGCAACGACTGTAACAGCAGGCAACATTCCACAAGCTACCCGCCTGGCTGGTATTAGCGAATTGCCAAAATACAATTTTAGAATAGCCGATTATGGGAACAATATATCAATTGCTAACAGAGTAGTTGATTGGGTAGAGCAAGTCGCTATCGAGGGTACTGGCGCAATGACGAGCGAGGGCGCAACAAAGAGCCAAGTATCAAGCACTTATAGAGCCGTGCAGTTATCATTGACCAAAGCAACTGCATTTTCAAAAGTATCTACCGAGATGCTTACGGATGCACTATTTTTAGTTCAACACATTGAAAACCAATTGCGCTATCAAGTTTTAACAAATAAAAATATTCAAATTTTATCTGGCAATGGCACCTCGCCCAATGTTAGCGGTATTGCTATTTTAATTGGAGGCTTGGATTTGGCTCCTTTGGCGGATACTTTTGCTAAAAACGGTTCAAACCGCTGGGATGCCATTGGGGCTGCTGTTACACAAATAAATGTTAATATGAAAGGCTCTGCACATACAAACGCTATTTTTATGAATCCTGCGGACATTTATTTAATGATACACGCAAGCCGTTCTACATCAAACGAATACATTTATCCTGTTACGGTTA
>DYPB01000204.1 GCA_020720185.1 Flavobacterium psychrophilum
AAACAATGAGAAAACTAAAAAATTTTAAAATAATACTTTTTTTTGTATTATTTCCGTTGGTAACGTTCGCACAAACCATTAAAGGGGTAGTTACTGACGCAGATGGAAATCCTTTATCTAATGCCAATGTTATTGAAAAAGGGACCAAAAACGGGACAGCTACCGATGAAACCGGTCAATTTAATTTAAACGTTAAAACCATCCCCACTACCATCATCGTAAAATATATTGGACATCAAGACCAAATAAAAGAAGTAAAAGATGTTTCTGAATTTTTGACTTTTGTTTTGGGAAGTTCCAATCAAATCGAAGAAGTAATCTTGGTCAGTAACAGAGGAAAAGCGAGAACGGTACTTACTTCTCCCTCGCCAATTGACAACATATATGCAGAAAATTTAAAATCTAGCGGACAAATTTCTTTTGATAAAATGCTGGCTTATAAAGTTCCTTCATTTAATTCTACCAATCAAGCTATTTCTGATGCAACAGCCCATTTTGATCCGGCTGATTTACGTGGATTAGGACCCAGTCGTACTTTGGTACTTGTCAATGGGAAAAGAAAAAACCAAAGCGCTTTGGTATATGTAAATGACACTCCAGGTAAAGGTGAAGTAGGAACTGATTTAAAGAGTATTCCATCCTCTGCTATTGAAAGAATAGAGATATTGAGAGATGGTGCGTCCTCACAATATGGATCAGATGCTATTGCAGGTGTGGTCAATATTATTTTGAAAAAACAAACAGAAAAAACGTATGTTAACCTTACGTCCGGAATTACCTCTGAAGGTGATGGATTCAATTTTGGAGCCGATATAAATACGGGAATCAATTTAAAAGATAAGGGTTTTGCTAATTTTACTCTTTCCTATTTCAATCAAGACAAAACCAATAGACCCGGAACTCCGGGTGAAGATGCCTTATTTGGAGTTTATGCCAATGACCCTACTTGGGGAACTTGGTTTAAAAATCACCCCGATTTAGGCATGAATGTAGGTCAACCTAAACTGGGAATAGGTATTTTAGCTCTCAATGCTGAATATAAGCTTTCCGATAAAATTACCTATTATTTATTTGGTGATGTAAACCTTCGTAAAGGAACAAGTTACGCATTATATAGAACTCCTTATTGGATAACTACAGATTATGGTTTGCTTCACGAGTCCGGAAGTTATGAAGGTTTTCAACCCACTTTTGAAACCGATATCAATGATAATTTACTCTCAACAGGGTTAAAATTTGACTTGTTGGGATTTGACAGTGATGCTAGTTTTACTTATGGTTCCAATGCAGTAGATTATACCATAGGAAACACCATAAATCCGAGTTTGGGGGCTAGTAGTCCTACCCAATTTAATGCCGGTGGATATACTTTTAGTCAAATGCTGGGAAATATTGATTTTTCTAGAACGTTTAATAAAATAACTTTTGGACTTGGCACTGAACTAAGATTGGAACAATTTGAAACAAGAGCAGGTCAAGTTGAATCCTATATCAATGGAGGTGCTCAATCATTCCCCGGTCTTCAACCGGCAAATGCACTTAAAAAAGATAGAAAAAATATAGGATTTTATTCCCTTTTAGATTTTGATATAACTGATGCTTTTTTATTGGGTGGTTCTATCCGATATGAAAATTATTCCGATTTTGGAAATAATTTTTCATGGAAATTAAATTCACGTTATAAAATAGGAGATAAAGGAGCCATACGAGCTTCATACAGTACCGGTTTTAGAGCACCATCTTTACATCAAATATATTTAAGTAATATTCAAACACTGATTTCCGGTGGAACAGTTTCCAACCAAGGTACCTTTAATAATGTAGATCCGGTCATTCGCGTTGGATTAGGAGTACCCCAATTACACGCTGAAAAATCTAAAAATTTATCAGCCGGAATTACTTTTAAAGCCGGTAAAAATTTCACGGCTTCAGTTGATTATTTTAATATACGAGTAGATGATAGAGTATTATTTTCGGGGGAAGTGGGATTCGATGGAGACAATTCAACAACAAATCCTGTAGAAGCCATATTAGATACTTATGATGTAACTAGTTTGAAATTTTTTATTAATGCCGTAAATACTATCACAAATGGGGTAGATGTGGTTTTGAATTATAAAAACATTAAACTCGGTACCGGAGATTTAGCATTCAATGTAGCAGCTACTTTTGCTAAAACTGAAATAGATGGTCAAATTGCTACACCCAATATTTTAAAAAATAATGGATATGATATATTTAGCCGCAAAGAACAAGGGCGTATTTTATTTGCCAGACCCAATACAAAAATAATTGTGGGTTCTGAGTACAAAATAGGTAAAACCAATTTTATTTTAAATAACACCTATTTTGGAGAAGTTACTTGGCAACACGCCTCCGATCCTTTAAAAGACCAAACTTTCAAAGGAAAATTAATTACCGATTTAGGAGTTTATTACCAATTTTCAGAAAAATTTTCTGCCAGCATTTTTGCTAATAACTTATTAAATGTATATCCTGATGTGATAGATACAAAGGGTGATGTGGTAACCGATCTTGGTGGACGCTTTAAATATCCTTGGGAAGTAAACCAGTTTGGTTTTAATGGAACTACATTTTTAACCGGACTCAATTTTACTTTTTAAATATTTGAGTCCAGTCTAAAAACAAACAATAT
>DYPB01000205.1 GCA_020720185.1 Flavobacterium psychrophilum
CTGTCATTATTTTGTTTCCGTTGTTTATTATAAATCTACCGTCTGTCAATGTAAAGCTTCCGCCATTCACTTTTTAGCTTCCGTGTGTCATGGTAAAGTTTCCGCCTGTTACTATTTAATCTGCTTCTGTTTTTCCGCTATGTCCTTTATTTATTATGGTTATTTTACCTCCTGTTTTACAGATACATTCTGATGTTTCAAGGACTATTTTCATGCCGTTTATTTCATCGTTTTGGGTTGTTTTTTCCCATTTTTGGGTTTGTGGCATGCAGGCTTGGTTGTATTTTACTTTGCAATTGCCAAACGGTAAAATGTTTTCGTTGGGCTTTGCATCTTGCTCGGTGGCAATGAGATTGTCCTCAAAAGAGCTAAAGTCTTGACTGGTTACTTTTAGCTCGCTTGGTTTTGTGCCTTTGTCGCATTGGAGTTGGGCGGATTGAGTTACTTTTTGTGGCATTGGTTACTTTTTTAAAAACTTAAAATATAAAATGATGCTCACCATCAAAACGGTTACACCAATTATTATTGCAATTATGATGTTTTCGGTTTGTTTGGAGCTTTTTTCTTCGGGGGACAAACTATTTTCTTGCAATTTTGCTTCTTTTTCTATCTCTTTATAGCTTACTTCGCGTACAGCTCCTGTTTCTGCATCCATCTCATAGTATTTGCTCATAAATGCTACTGGCTCGCCTCCAGAAAAATCCATATGATCGTTTGGTAATGCGTTTACAATCTCTATTGTATAGATACATCTATTTGAAGTTATTTCTTCATAATAAAGAAGGAATGTTGGTCTGTAATCTTTATCTTGTTCTTTATTTCCTTCTCCTGTTTTTATATTAATATAGCCTTTTTCATCTAAAAAGTTTAAAACATCTTGTGGTTTTATTTTTCCAAATTTTTTATCTTCATCTACTTCTTTTATTAGGTTTCCTTCTTCGTCATAGTATTTTGAAATGCCTACGAGCATATCACCAAGATAATTTTCTCTTCTTTTGAGGTTGCCATTGCTGTGAAATTCTTTATAAAGAGTATAAAAAGAAGGTTTTGGAAGACGTTCACGCTGAAAACCTCTTCCTCTCCCTTTAAGTCCAAGCCTTTCATTTGGAGTTCCCATCATATATATTGTATTACCATTTGGCAGTACATATGGTGTATTACCGCTATCATTATATTTTTTATAAATCTCGAAATCAAATTTTTCTATCATTTTTTTATCTTTTAAATTGTTATTTTGTTTTTGACAAGATAATGCAGTTAATATACAAACTATCCAAAAAATCTTTTTCATAACTATTTTATTTTCGGGTTTAATATTTGCCATTGCCAGTGAAACAAACTAAATCTTTCAATGGGTGGATTTGCAACATGACTATAGTCTAATAAATTATTTGTTTTCGTTGCTTCGTAGGTAAATTTTGCTATTGCTTTGCCTTCGTCTCTACTCGCAAAAGTGTGGGGCAAGTTCATAGCGTGCATGCTTTCATGGGCTATAGTAGCCACATTATGACCACCAAATTGTACACCAAATTTGGAATCGAAATTTGAAAATCCATTCCAATTTGCTTTTTCACCTATAAAAAATACTTTGTAATGGTCGCCATAAACATCGCCAAACTGGTCTTTTAGCTCATCTAACAAATAATCGCGCATTCCGCTTGTATTGGTTACTTTATAACCTTTGGTAGTTTTAGTTAAATTACCATAAGTACAAAACTTGCTTTTAAAACTGTTGTAAAATAAGTTACCCGTACAATCTAATTCTATTTCAGGTGAAAATACAGGAACAAGTAAGGCTTGATTGAAACAAGCCGTATAAAAATCTTTGCCACCTCCTTTAGGTGTTCCCGTTACAGCTGTTCCATTTGGGTCTGTTTTTACTTTAATAAAAACTGCCTTAAACTCTTTTCTAAATTTAGCAGAATTGGGATGAATACGCATTGCACCGCAAATTTCGTCATCGGCTTTTACATATAAAACTTGCTCGGTATCGAAACTTTTATTGCATGTAATTTTAAGATAGTTAAACTTGTCGTATTTCCCATCTCTGATGTCTCCTATTTCTTTGATATTTAACGATAGAAAATTTTTTGCACTTTTATCTTTAAACTCAAAGGTCATTTTTTTTGGCTTTTCAGCAATCTCAATTTTTAAATTAAATGTTGCTGTTTTTCCTTTAAGTAAGGTAAGAACAGGAATTGGATATAAATATGGTTTCTTTTTTGAGCCTTTCCAAGGTATTACCATGCTACGATATGTTTTTAATAGTTTATCGTACATCCCCATTTCTTTATTAAAAAATTTACTCCATGAATTTGTGTTTTTAAAAGGTGTAATAAAAGTAGCCTCTTGAAAATACCTGCCCATTATTTTACCAAACCAAACATCTCCTTTCTGACCGCTGTCACCTGCTCTTAACCAGTCAAATCCAAAATTTGGATTATTCTTATATGTGTCGTGTGGTCTGAAGTGTACAACACATTTTGCTATAATTTCTTCTTTGTTTGTTTCATAAGAATCTCCTTCATTACTCTGTTTGTTACCTTTTGTACCGTCAACTTTTACAGTACCTTCACTATTAACAATGGTTTGTTCATCACTATGCAAAAACAATTTTTTCTGCCCAGCCACATACATTTCGGGGCTT
>DYPB01000206.1 GCA_020720185.1 Flavobacterium psychrophilum
TTACATTTCAAATTTACGGAGACTTTTCAGGCTATTCTGACATTGCCATTGGAACTTCCAGACTTTTTGGTTTTGACCTAATGCGTAACTTCAACTTTCCATATTTTTCAAGAGATATAGCGGAATTTTGGAGACGTTGGCATATTTCACTTTCAACTTGGTTTAGGGATTACCTTTATATTCCATTAGGTGGAAGTCGTGGTGGAACTTGGATGAAAGTAAGAAACACTTTTATTATTTTCATTGTTAGTGGTTTTTGGCACGGTGCAAATTGGACATTCATTGTTTGGGGTGCATTGAATGCTATCTACTTTTTACCTCTTTTATTAACTAATAATAATAGGAATAATTTAGAAACTGTGGCACAAGGAAAATTACTTCCAAGCTTAAAGGAAGTTTCTTTTATGTTGCTAACCTTTGGATTAACTGTGTTTGCTTGGATATTCTTTAGAGCAGAAAATATCGGACACGCAATAAGCTACGTTTCTGAAATTTTATCGCCTTCTCTTTTCTCAATACCTAAATTCGCTGGTATGGCAAGAGCCTTAACTACAATAATTCTTGTTGCAATTTTTGTTTTAGTTGAATGGAAAGGAAGAGAAGGTCAATATGCAATTTCTCAATTAGGGATTAAATGGAAACGTCCGATAAGATATGCAATGTATTATGCAATTATCATTGCAATCTTTTGGTTTGGCGGTAAAGAACAACAGTTTATTTATTTTCAATTTTAAGCTATGAAAAGATTTGTTATAAAAACAATATACATTTCCCTTCCTATTTTGGGGGTTGCTATATTGATGGAATTACTTTTGAGAAATACGCCAAATGACTATTTATTCAAAAAACAATACTTAGATAAACATTCTTCTGAAATTGAGACTTTAATTTTAGGTAGTTCGCATTCTTTTTATGGATTTAATCCTGAATATTTTAGCAGTAATACATTTAACGCTAGCCATATTTCTCAATCACTTAATTATGATTTCGAAATACTAAAAAAATATCAAGACCAATTTAAGAACCTAAAAACTATTATTTTACCAATCTCATATTTTACGCTTTTCGGAAAACTTGAAGCTGGTTCTGAATCTTGGCGAGTAAAAAATTACATAATCTACTATGACCTGAATTCGTCAAAATCATTGATTGATTATTCTGAAGTTCTTAGCAATCGGATAAATGTAAATATTAAGAGAATTGCTTTGTATTATGTACTCGGTAATTCAACAATATCTTGTACAGATTTGGGTTGGGGAACGAACCACAATTCAAAAAATGCAATAGATTTGGCTGAAACTGGTAAAACTGCTTCAAAACGTCATACTATGGAAGATATTAATTCAGACAAGTATCAACAAATATTTCAAGAGAATATATTCATTTTAGAATCAATCATACAATGGAGTAATAAAAATAATGTTAATGTATTGCTTTTGACACCACCTGCTTTTGAAACATATCGTCAAAATCTAAATCAAGAACAATTGAAAATAACCATTAATACCACAAGCGAGATTTGTTCAAGATATGAAAATTGTATTTATGAGAATTTATTGAGTGACATAAATTTCGTAGCATTAGATTTCTTTGATGCAGACCACTTGTCAGAAATAGGAGCAAAAAAGTTATCAGAATTAATAAATGAGAAAATAAGTGAATAGAAATAAAGCACGAACGCACAACATCGTATATAAAACATTTGGCAGTCAGTGTGTTATCAAACGTTTCGTCACGTATCAAAAGTATTTGTAAATTGACAGGAAAGTGCTTCGAAATGCCAAACGTTTCATATACTTGCCCGTTGTGCGTCATTTTGGCGGAACGAAAACGAAACGAAAATTAAAACTAATTAAAATGAACAAACTAAAATTAGCATACTTTTTATTAATTGCAAGTACAATTCTATTGATAATAAATATCTATAATCTAGATTATGAGAATTTGCAAAACGGAAATTATTGGGGAATTGTATCTAACTTACTATTGATGTTTGGAATGATTGTAAATATTAGAGATTAAAGAAACGAGAAGAAAATAAATAGAAAATGGAAAAAGAAAATGTATTAAACCTTCTAAATAAATATAACTATAATTATTCAGAAAAAAACAACTCAATTTTTGTGAAATTGGAACTTGCTCAACAAGTAAAAATTGAATTTGATGAGCCGAATAAAATAATAATAAAAGACAAACTTATCGGTTGGAATTTCTTAACTGGAATGATTGAAATGACTTTGAAAAATGCTTTGATTTATAATTTTATTGGGACAATTCTTTTTGGAATTCTTTGTATGTATTCTGAAAACAAAGAAAATGGAATAAATTTTATCGCATTATTTTTAGTATTTATTACTTGGATTATTTTGTTTTCAGTATTTTACATTGTAAAACTTGAAAGTTTCAAAAATCAAATAATAAATTGGACCAAATAATAACGGAAAAGAAAAACGAACGCACAACAGCAGTTTGCAAAAATGGCGGGTTTTGGGCTTAATTTAAAGTTGGTTTTGCACTTGCAAAGTCAGTGAAAAACCGAAAGTTTAGGCTTCCTTAATCCGCCACTTCTGCAAGCTGCGAAACGTTGTGCATCAGCAATGCGCGACGGAAAAAAACCGCTGAAAATCAAAATAACTT
>DYPB01000047.1:0-2442 GCA_020720185.1 Flavobacterium psychrophilum
GTTCAAAAGTTAGTTTTGAAAGAAATCCTCACCCCCAACCCCTCTCCGAAGGAGGTTCAAAAGTTAATTTTGAAAGAAATTCTCACCCCCAACCCCTCTCCGAAGGAGGTTCAAAAGTTAATTTTGAAAAAAAATCTCACCCCCAACCCCTCTCCAAAGGAGGTTCAAAAGTTAATTTTGAAAAAAAACCTCACCCCCAACCCCTCTCCGAAGGAGGTTCAAAAGTTAATTTTGAAAAAAAACCTCACCCCCAACCCCTCTCCGAAGGAGGTTCAAAAGTTAATTTTGAAAAAAAACCTCACCCCCAACCCCTCTCCAAAGGAGGTTCAAAAGTTAATTTTGAAAAAAAACCTCACCCCCAACCCCTCTCCAAAGGAGAGGGGGGTAGCTCCATCCAACCAGGTTATAAAACTGCAAACCCATTATTTGCTAAAGAATTGGTATATTATGCAAGAGAAAATCGAAAAGATGGAACTGAAGCAGAAAATATTTTATGGCAAGAAGTTAGGTCCCAAAAATTAGGATTTAGAATTAGAAGACAGCATTATATTGGTAACTATATTGCTGATTTCGTATGTCTTGATTTAAAGTTAATTATAGAAATTGATGGTAAATACCATGATCATATAGACCAAAAAGAACTTGACGAACAACGAACTTTAGAATTAGAACAGAAATATTTTTACAAAGTTATTCGTTTTACAAATGAAGAGGTTGAACAAGATTTAAAAAATGTTATTTCTAAAATAAAAGAGGCACTAAATAGTCGTACAAAAGAATTGAGTTTAAATCTAACAAGATCTATATCCACCTCGTCACCCCTCTCCTTTGGAGAGGGGACGGGGGTGAGGTTGCAAGAAGCACAAAACCAAAACATTCACACAATCCCTCCCTCCCCTTCGGGGAGGGTTGGGGTGGGGATTTTCACCACCCGCCCCGACACCCTTTTTGGCGTTACATTTATGACCCTTGCTCCCGAGCATCCTTTGGTTCAAGAAATTACAACTCCAGATCAGAAAACTGCGGTCAAAAACTATATTGAAGCCACTGCAAAACGAAGTGAGAGAGAACGAATGGCAGATGTAAAAACCATTTCGGGCGTATTTACTGGGGCTTATGCCGAGCATCCGTTTACCAAAGAACCAATACCAGTTTGGATAGGCGATTATGTATTGGCAGGTTACGGAACAGGTGCTGTGATGGCAGTACCAGCAGGTGATGAACGAGATTATGCCTTTGCCAAACATTTCGATTTGCCAATAAAAAATATTTTTAGCCCCCTAGCCTCCGAAGGGAGAATTGATGCGTCTGACGATATTATTTCTAAAGAAGCGTTTGTAAAAAAAGATGGATTTATTTTTAAAAATTCTGATTTTCTAAACGAACTAAATTATAAAGAAGCCACCATAAAAGTTATTGAAAAATTAGAAGAAATTGGACAAGGGAATGCCAAAATAAACTATCGTCTGCGAGATGCTGTTTTCAGTAGGCAACGCTATTGGGGCGAACCAATTCCTGTGTATTACAAAAACGGAATTCCATATACTTTGCCTTTAGAAAGTTTGCCTTTGAAATTGCCCGAAGTCGAAAAATATTTACCAACCGAAGACGGACAACCGCCTTTGGGAAATGCTAAAGAATGGTATTGGAGCCCCCCAACCCCCGAAGGAGGAGCCGCAAAAATAGTTTCTAAAGAAGTTTGGGAACGCTCCCCCAACGGAGGTGGGGGGGGCTTGGAACTCAACACCATGCCAGGCTGGGCAGGTTCGTCTTGGTATTGGATGCGGTATATGGATGCCCACAACGAAAACGAAATTGCAAGCAAAGACGCTATAAAATACTGGGAAAATGTCGATTTGTACATTGGCGGCAGCGAACACGCCACGGGGCATTTGCTATACAGCCGTTTTTGGAATAAGTTCCTGAAAGATAAGGGTTACGCACCAACAGAAGAGCCTTTTAAAAAATTGATTAATCAAGGGATGATTTTGGGGATGAGTGCGTTTATAAATAGATTAGACCTTCCTGAAGCATACATAATTGGTTTTCAACCTGCTTTTCATAGCAATAAAAACTCTGAAATTATAAGTGAAATCTTTAATGAAGTTTTCGTATCAAGTGAAGTTTGTAAGAAGTTACTTAATAAAGATTATACCCTTTTAAATAATTATTTTCATAAAGAAATTAAAAGTAAATTTAATGTAGAAGACGATAAAGAAGTTATTGACTTTATTAAATTACTAAAAATCGAATTAAATCAACTTCATGTTGATGTAAGTTTTGTAGATATAAATAACAATCTTGAATTAGATAAATTTAGTGATTGGAGAAAAGAAATAGGAAATCCAAAATTTATTACAGAAGAAAATGGTAACTTTTTAGTTTCCCGTGAAGTCGAAAAAATGTCAAAATCAAAATACAATGTTGTCAATCCCGATGATA
>DYPB01000047.1:2542-15768 GCA_020720185.1 Flavobacterium psychrophilum
CGTGAAGTCGAAAAAATGTCAAAATCAAAATACAATGTTGTCAATCCCGATGATATTTGTAATGAGTTTGGTGCTGATACTTTGCGTTTGTACGAAATGTTTCTTGGTCCTTTGGAGCAATCAAAACCTTGGAACACCGCAGGAATTTCGGGCGTTTTTGGTTTTTTAAAAAAATTATGGAGGTTGTATTTTGATGAAGCCCCCTCTAACTCCCCCGAAGGAGGAGAACAAGCTGCGTTTATTGTAACTGACAACGAACCCTCAAAAGAGAGTTTGAAATCGTTGCACAAAACCATTAAAAAATGCACCGAGGATATTGAGAATTTCTCTTTCAATACCTCCGTTTCGCAGTTTATGATTTGTGTAAACGAATTGCAGGCACAAAATTGTCATGAACGCCTTATTTTAGAGCCGTTGGCTGTATTAATTTCGCCTTACGCACCACATATTGCCGAAGAATTCTGGAAACAGTTAGGTCATTCAACCTCAATTTCGACAGTCGATTTCCCGATTTGTAACGAGAAATTTTTAGTAGAATCCGACAAAGAATATCCAGTTTCGTTCAACGGAAAAATGCGTTTTACAATCGTTTTACCATTGGATTTGACACCAGCAGAAATTGAAACAATTATTATGAAAGACGAACGAACCATTACGCAATTAGCTGGAAATGTACCAAAAAAAGTAATCATCGTTCCTGGAAAAGTGATTAATTTGGTTAGTTAATTAATAATTTAATAAAAAAAACAAAAAATGACACCAAATATTATTCTTACAATTATCATCGTTTATTTTGGAATTTTATTTCTGATTTCGCATTTTACTAGCAAAAAAAGTAGTGATAACGATACTTTCTTTAAGGCAAATAAAAATTCAAAATGGTATTTAGTTGCCTTTGGAATGATAGGAACTGCTATTTCTGGAATTACATTTATTTCAGTTCCTGGCGAGGTTGGAAATCCTGATTTACAATTCAAATATTTTCAGTTCGTAATAGGCTGTGCCATTGGTTTTATTGTAGTTGCCACCGTTTTGTTGCCCTTATATTATAGGATGAATTTAACTTCTATTTATGGTTATATCGAACAACGATTAGGCACCGTAAGTTATAAAACTGCCGCTACTATCTTTCTCATTGGCAGAACAATAGGTTCAGCATTTCGTTTGTATTTGGTAATTTTTGTATTACAATATTTTGTTTTCGATAATCTAAAAATTCCTTTTGCACTTACAACATTTTTATCATTAGCGTTAATTTTTATTTATACTTACAAGGGCGGTTTAAAAACAATTATTATTACAGATACGCTACAAACATTTTTTCTAATTCTATCTGTATTTTTAACCATCTATTTTATATGTAGCAGTCTGAATTTTAGCGTTATAGAAGCATTTGAAGCTGTAAAAAACAGTAATTATTCAAAGGTTTTTTTCTTTGAAGATTATTTTAAAGGTACTTATTTTTGGAAACAAATTTTAGGCGGAATTTTTGTAACTATTGCCACCGTTGGGCTTGACCAAGATTTAATGCAAAAGAATTTGAGTTGCAAAAACATTGCCGATGCACAAAAAAATATGTTCGTTTTTACAGGTATATTCCTCATTATCAATATATTTTTCTTATCCGTAGGGGCATTATTGTATATTTATGCAAATAAAAATGGAATTGAAGTTCCAACGATAAATGATATTTCCAGAACGGACTTGTTATTTCCAGAAATTGCCTTTCATCATTTAGCAATTATTCCCTCAATAGTTTTTTTATTAGGATTAACTGCCGCAACTTTTGCAACTACAGATTCGGCCTTAACAGCACTAACTACTTCATTTTGTGTAGATTTTTTGAGTATGGATAAGATTGAAAATCAAAGCAAACCAAACATTATAAAAACCCGTCATTGGGTACATATTGCATTTTCTTTTCTGATGTTTTTTGTAATAATAGCCTTCGATGCCATAAATGATGATTCGGTAGTAAAAATGGTTTTTAAAATTGCATCCTATACTTATGGTCCTCTTTTAGGATTATATGCTTTTGGATTATTTGTAAAAACAAAAACCGTAAAAGATAAATTTGTACCTTATATTTGTTTGTTATCACCCGCAATTTGTTTTCTAATTTCTAAATATTCTAATACTTTTTTTGATAATTATGTTTTTGATAATGAGTTAATTATATTAAATGGATTGCTTACATTTATAGGTCTATTTTTGATAAGTAAACCTGCCGTTTCTCAAACTCGATTTTAGCCTTAAAACAAAATCCCTAATTGCTTTAATACAATTAGGGATTTTGTTTATATCGAATTTTGATTTCCTATATTAGAACCCATTCTCCGTTTTTAATCAAATTTTCGGCTTTCTTAAATTTCATTTCTTCGGTTTTTCCTGTTGAAACTTGCTGAATTTTTACTGTATCGTTACGATTAATTTTTGGCATATCACGCACAATTGTTTCAGTGATTTTTCTTTCTTGCGGTGCTTCACTTTGCTGTGGTGCATCAACATCGTCTTTGCTTAATTTATAATTCTCTTTTATTTTTACTTCTCTTGCTTCTTGTATGTTTTGTACATTCTGCTGTGGCAAATCACCTTTAAATAGAAACGAAATAACTTCTTTATTCACTTCATTCAACATTTTACTAAACAATTTAAACGATTCTAATTTATAAATTAGCAATGGGTCTTTTTGCTCATGAACCGCTAATTGTACCGATTGCTTTAATTCATCCATTTTTCGAAGATGTTTTTTCCAAGCCTCATCAACAATAGCAAGTGTAATATTTTTTTCAAAATCTGCAACTAATTGATTGCCATTTGTTTCATAAGCCTTTTTTAAATCCGTAACCACATTAAAAGATTTTATTCCATCTGTAAATGGTACTACAATTCTTTCGAATTGATTGTTTTTGTCCAAATAAACATTGCTTATAATTGGCAAGGCTTCTCTGGCTGATCGTTCGGTTTTTTCAGTATAAAATGCTAATGTTACTTTATAAACTCTACCAGTCAATTCGATTTCAGTCAATTTATTAAAATCAATTTCAGAAACTGGGCTAACAATACCAAAATATCGAATCAACTCGAACTCAAAGTTTTTATAATCTTTGTTTAATTTATTATCCGAAACAATTAATTCAGCAGTGTCATACATCATATTTGCAATGTCTAACTTCAATCGCTCCCCGTGTAACGCATGACGACGGCGTTTGTAAACTACCTCTCGTTGTGAGTTCATTACATCATCATATTCTAATAATCTTTTTCGAGTTCCAAAATTGTTTTCTTCTACTTTTTTCTGTGCTCGTTCGATAGATTTGGTCATCATTGAATGCTGAATTACTTCACCTTCTTTCAATCCCATTCTATCCATTACTTTTGCAACTCGTTCAGAACCAAATAGTCGCATTAAATTATCCTCTAATGAAACATAAAACTGCGAGCTACCCACATCTCCTTGTCTCCCTGCACGACCACGCAACTGTCTATCTACCCTTCTTGAATCGTGGCGTTCCGTACCAACGATTGCTAAACCTCCAGCTGCTTTAACCTCTGGCGATAGTTTAATATCTGTTCCACGACCTGCCATATTTGTTGCAATAGTTACAACTCCAGGTTTTCCTGCTTCTTCAACAATTTGTGCCTCTTGTTTGTGCATTTTTGCATTCAAAACATTATGAGCAACACCTCTCATTTTTAACATTCTACTCAATAATTCCGAAATTTCTACCGAAGTTGTTCCAATTAAAACTGGACGACCTGCAGCCGATAATTGAGAGACATCTTCAATAACTGCATTGAATTTTTCTCGAGTTGTTTTGTAAATATAGTCTTCTTTATCTTGTCGAGCCATTGGTCTATTGGTTGGAATTTCTACCACATCAAGTTTGTAAATTTCCCATAACTCGCCTGCTTCTGTACTTGCAGTCCCTGTCATTCCTGCTAATTTGTTGTACATTCTAAAATAATTTTGAAGCGTAATTGTTGCAAATGTTTGAGTGGCAGCCTCAATAGTAACATTCTCTTTGGCTTCAATCGCTTGATGCAAGCCGTCAGAATATCGTCTTCCGTCCATTATACGACCTGTTTGTTCATCAACAATTAAAATTTTATTGTCCATAATTACATACTCCACATCTTTTTCAAAAAGTGTATAGGCTTTTAAAAGTTGTGTTAGTGTGTGTATTCTTTCAGATTTTATACTAAAATCTTGAAATAGTTTTTCTTTTTCTTCCGCTTCTTTGTCTTTCTCAAATCCTAATTTTTCGATTTTTGCAATTTCAGTTCCAATATCTGGCAATAAGAAAAAGTTTTCATCGGTAGCACTTGAAGATAAATATTTAATGCCACTATCGGATAATTCTACCTGATTGTTTTTTTCTTCAATTACAAAATAGAGTGCCTCATCAACTTTTGGCATTTCTCTATTATTGTCTGACATATATTGATTTTCAGTTTTTTGCAATAATTGTTTAATGCCCTCCTCACTCAAAAATTTGATTAATGCCTTGTTTTTTGGTAAAGCACGATAGGCTCTTAACAGGTTAAAACCACCGTCTTTTGTGTTTCCTTCTTTAATTAATCTTTTAGCTTCTGTCAAAAAGTTATTGGCTAATTGTCGTTGTAAAGAAACTAAATTTTCAATCTTTGGTTTTAATTCATTAAATTCGTGTCTATCTCCTTGTGGTACTGGTCCTGAAATAATTAAAGGTGTTCTGGCATCGTCAATTAGAACAGAATCAACCTCATCAACTATAGCAAAATTATGTTTTCTTTGTACTAAATCCTCTGGCGAATGTGCCATATTATCTCTTAAATAATCAAAACCGAATTCGTTATTGGTACCATAAGTTATATCTGCTTCATAGGCTTTTCGTCTGGCATCAGAATTTGGTTGGTGATTATCAATACAATCCACTGTCAAACCATGAAATTCAAAAAGTGGTGCTTTCCAAGTACTATCTCTTTTTGCTAAATAGTCGTTTACGGTTACTAAATGCACTCCATTTCCTGTTAAAGCATTCAAATACAATGGTAAAGTTGCCACCAATGTTTTTCCTTCTCCTGTTTGCATTTCCGAAATTTTTCCTTCGTGCAGAACAATTCCACCTATTAATTGTACATCGTAATGTACCATATCCCAAGTAATTTCTTTTCCTGCGGCATTCCAAGAATTTGCCCAAACCGCAGTACCTCCAACGATATTTATATATGATTTTGTTGCTGAAAGTTCTCTGTCTTTTTCTGTCGATTTTACAACTATTTGAGTGTTGTCTTTAAATCGTTTTGCGGTTTCTTTAAGTACTGCAAACGCTTCTGGAAGAATTTCCATCAAGGCTTTTTCAGATATTTCGTAAGCTTCTTTTTCTAACTCATCTATTTCGTTATAAATATCTTCTCGTTTATCAACATCTTCTATTGCTTCAACTTCAATTTTTAAAGCCTCAATTTTTCTATCTTTCTCTAACCGAGCTTGTTTTATCTTTGCTTTAAATTCGGTTGTTTTTTCTCTTAATTCATCATGAGAGAGTGTGGCAATAGTTGGCTCTAATTGCTTGATTTTGTTAATATAAGGTTGTGTGGCTTTAACATCTTTTTGAGATTTATCGCCTACAAATACTTTTAATATGCTGTTTATGAAACTCATTTTATTTTAATTATAAATTGTAATTTATGAATTGTAATTTATTTTAATTATGCTTGCAAATTTAAGCAAAAAAAGCCTCAATTAGAGACTTTTGATTTTAATTTTAGTTAATTTATAGTTAAAAATTATGAACTAAATATGCTGTACTAACAACCCATAACCCCAAAACTCATAACTAAGTTTTAATACTCGTCCTCGTTCCAGAGATAATCTTCGTCGGTTGGATAATCTGGCCAAATTTCTTCCATTGATTCGTATATTTCTCCTTCATCTTCTATAGACTGCAGATTTTCTACAACTTCAAGCGGAGCTCCTGCTCGTATTGCGTAATCAATAAGTTCGTCTTTGTTAGCAGGCCATGGAGCATCGCTTAAATAGGATGCTAATTCTAATGTCCAATACATTTTGTTATATTTTAAAATTTGGTGCAAAAATAATTTTTTTTCTTAAATAAGCAATTTCTTTTTAGATTATTTTATTCACAATACGAAAAAACCTATAAAACTATTGTCTTATAGGTTTTTAGATTATTTAATTTATGGGTAGTTTAGTATCTATAATACTCTGGTTTGAATGGTCCAGCTACCTCAACACCAATATATTCTGCTTGATCTTTACGCAATACTTCTAATTCAACTCCTAATTTTGCAAGGTGCAAAGCTGCTACTTTTTCATCTAAATGTTTTGGTAACATATAGACATCATTGTTGTAAGCGGCACTATTTTTCCACAATTCAATTTGAGCTAAAGTTTGATTTGTAAACGAGTTACTCATTACAAAACTTGGATGTCCAGTTGCACAGCCTAAATTTACCAAACGACCTTCTGCCAAAATTAAAATATCTTTTCCAGCAATTGTATATTTATCAACTTGTGGTTTAATTTCGATTTTAGTGGCACCGTGGTTTTTGTTCAACCAAGCCATATCAATTTCGTTATCAAAATGACCAATATTACAAACAATAGTTTTGTCTTTCATTTGTTCAAAATGAGAACCTAAAACGATATCTTTGTTTCCAGTTGTAGTGATGATAATATCAGCATTAGCAATAACAGTGTTTAATTTTTTAACTTCAAATCCGTCCATTGCAGCTTGCAAAGCACAAATTGGGTCAATTTCTGTAACGGTTACAATTGAACCTGCACCTCTAAATGAAGCAGCTGTTCCTTTTCCAACATCACCATATCCACAAACAACTACTCTTTTTCCTGCTAACATAATATCTGTTGCACGACGAACAGCATCAACTGCTGATTCTTTACAACCATATTTATTATCAAATTTTGATTTTGTTACCGAATCATTTACATTTATGGCCGGCATTGGTAATGTTCCTGCTTTTACTCTTTCATACAAACGGTGAACACCAGTAGTAGTTTCTTCAGATAAACCTTTGATTCCTTCAACTAAATGAGGATAACGATCAATTACCATATTAGTTAAATCCCCACCATCATCCAAAATCATGTTTAATGGTTGTCTATCTTCACCGAAGAATAATGTTTGTTCGATACACCAATCGAAATCCTCTTCGTTCAAACCTTTCCAAGCATATACTTGAATTCCAGTAGCAGCAATGGCAGCAGCAGCTTGATCTTGAGTTGAGAAAATATTACATGACGACCAAGTAACTTCTGCACCAAGTGCAATAAGGGTTTCAATTAAAACGGCAGTTTGAATTGTCATGTGAAGACATCCTGCAATTCTTGCTCCTTTTAAGGGTTGTTCGTTCTTGTATTCTGCTCTCAAAGCCATTAATCCTGGCATTTCGGCTTCAGCAAGTTCAATTTCTTTTCTTCCCCAAGCGGCAAGAGAAATGTCTTTAACTTTGTAGGCCACGAATGGCATAGTTGCTATACTCATCTTAATTTTTTTATATTAATTAATTTTTGTGCAAAAGTACGGATTAACTATTTAATTTAAAAACAATTAGTAGAATTTATGATTTTTTTAAACCCAAATTACGCATTAGACTTAGTTATGAAAACTCAAAATGCAATAAAAATAAGTGCTCACGGACTATTTTTGAAGAAAGAATACTTTTGTATTTTGAATTTAAAAATAGGAGTAAGTGCTTATTTTTAAAGTAGTTTGAGTTTGGAATAGATTTCTAATGCGTAATTTGGGTTAAACACAATTTGCTAAACCCCAACTACTTTAAAGGATTTTTGATTTCGAAATTCGTTAAAGGTAGGTTCTAAATAACAGTATTTTTTTGAGTTAAAAAAATAAAATTGGGGTTTTGTTCTGGTTTTTTGTTTAATTTTGCAAAAAAAAGATTTTGCTAAAAATAGGTACTATTGAGCTTCCTGATTTTCCGTTGCTACTAGCACCGATGGAGGATGTAAGCGACCCACCGTTTAGACGACTTTGTAAAACACATGGTGCTGATTTGATGTATTCGGAGTTTATATCGTCGGAGGGATTGATTAGAGATGCTATGAAAAGCCGAATGAAATTGGATATTTTTGATTATGAGAAACCAGTTGGTATTCAAATCTTTGGTGGCGATGAGGAGGCTATGGCACTATCGTCTAAAATTGTAAGCACTGTAAATCCTGATTTGGTTGATATTAATTTTGGTTGTCCTGTAAAAAAAGTAGTTTGCAAAGGAGCAGGAGCAGGGGTTCTAAAAGATGTAGATTTAATGATTCGATTGACTCAAGCGGTTATCAGAAGTACAAATTTGCCCGTAACAGTAAAAACCCGTTTGGGTTGGGACGATAATTCTATCAATATTGATGAGGTTGCCGAGCGCTTGCAAGATATTGGTGTGGCAGCACTAACGATTCATGCTCGAACTCGGGCTCAAATGTACAAAGGTTCTGCTGATTGGAGTCATATTGCACGGGTTAAAAATAATCCACGAATAACGATGCCCATTTTCGGAAATGGTGATATTGATAGCCCCGAAAAAGCATTAGAATATAAGAACAAATATGGTATTGATGGTATTATGATTGGTAGGGCTGCCATTGGTTATCCTTGGATTTTTAATGAGATAAAGCATTATTTTAGAACAGGAAACCATCTGCCACCACCAACTATTTTAGACCGTGTGGATGCAGCCCGAAATCATTTAATTTGGTCGATGGAATGGAAAGGAGAACGGGTTGGAATTATTGAAATGCGTAGGCATTATACCAATTATTTTAAAGGAATTCATAATTTTAAAGATTATAAACAAAAACTTGTTACACTTGATTTATCTGATGATATTTTTAATGTAATGAATGAAATTAAAACAGTTTATGCTAACTATCAGTTTTAAGTTGTCGGTTGTCGGTTGTCAGTTATCAGTTGCAAAAAAGCAACTGCCTAAAACGCTTTATTTTCTATTTTTTATTTTCTATTTTCTTATTTCTTTTCCATCATATTCACAAACTGAAAAAAAACCAAAAATTGGATTAGTTTTAAGTGGTGGAGGTGCCAAAGCTTTTGCTCATATTGGTGTTTTGAAAATTATAGAAGAAGCAGGAGTAAAAATTGATTATATTGGCGGAACCAGTATGGGTGCGGTTATTGGAGGCTTATACGCATCGGGTTATACAGCCAAACAGATAGATTCTATTTTTAAATCGACTGATTTTGATGCGTTAATTAATGATCATATTCCACGATCGTCAAAAAACTTTTATGAGAAAAGAAACGATGAGTTGTATTCATTTTCATTACCCTTTAATAGTTTTAAAATAGGAGTTCCTATTGCACTTTCAAAAGGATTGTATAATTATAATATGCTCAATAAATTGACTAATCGAGTGAAAGACATTACCGATTTTTCAAAATTACCCATTCCATTTTTATGTATTGCTACTGATGTAGAAACAGGGCAACAAGTGGTTCTAAATAAAGGTTATTTAGCACAATGTTTGTTAGCAAGTTCTTCTTTTCCTTCACTATATTCACCAGTAGAGATAGACGGAAAATTGTTGATAGACGGCGGAGTATCAAATAATTATCCAGAGGTAGAGGTTCGAGAGATGGGAGCTGATATTATCATAGGAGTAGATGTTCAGGATGGCTTAAGAAACAGAAATGAACTGAAAGAAGCTACAAAAATATTGCTTCAAATTTCTAATCTTCAAATGATTGAAAAGATGGAAGTTAAATTAAAAATGACGGATATTTATATAAAACCAGATGTTTCAGCATATAGCATATTATCGTTTGATGATGAATCAAAAATTATAATGAAAGGAGAAGATGCTACAAAATTAGTTTTTGATAAAATTAAAGCATTCTCAACCGATTATCGTCAAGAGAGTCTAAAAAAAGTATCGGATACTATTGCAATAAATGCGATTGGAATTAATGAAATTAAGAATTATACCCAATCCTATATTTTAGGAAAATTAGGAATAAAAGCCAATCAGAAAATATCATACAAAGATTTGAACATTGGTATAAGTACCCTAAATGCCACGCAAAACTTTGGTACGATAAGTTATAAGTTAGTTAAAAATGATAATCAAGACGATTTAATTTTGAACCTAACAGAAAATCCGAATAAAGCATTTTTGAAATTTTCATTACATTATGATCCTTTATATAAAAGTGCCTTGTTAGCTAATTATACACATAAAAACGCTTTTTTTAAAAACGATGTTCTTGCAGCTGATTTAATTTTAGGAGATAATTTTAGATACAATTTTGATTACTATATTGATAATGGTTTTTATTGGAGTTTTGGAATAAAGTCAAAATTTAATAGTTTTAATAGAAATATAACCAGCGATTTAAACAATGGTGTTCTTCTGAATCAATTGAATATCAAATCGATAAATATTGATTTCAATTCATGGAGCAATCAAATTTATTTACAAACGATTTTTAAGCAAAAATCGCAAATAGGTTTCGGATTTGAGTATGAGAGATTAAAAATAAAATCGGAAACTTTGCAGAATAGTAACGAAATTTTTGAAAATAGTGATTATTTGAGTGGTTTTGGTTTCCTAAAATTTGATTCGTATGATAATAAATATTTTCCAAAAAAAGGTGTTTATTTTGCTGCTGATTTTCAATCTTACCTATTATCCTCAAACTTTTCAGGCAATTTTAATCCTTATTCTATTGCAAAAGCCGAATTAGGATATGCCCAACAATTTTATAAAAAAGTCACCCTAAAATTGCAGGCAGAAGCAGGATCATCAATAGGAAAATCGAGTGTTTCTTATTTTGATTTTGTATTCGGAGGCTATGGTTTTGCACCCATAAAAAACATAAAACCCTTTTATGGATATGATTATTTAAGTTTTTCAGGAAATAGTTTTATAAAAACCACTGCAACTATTGATTTTGAAATTACAAAGAAAAACCATTTGAATTTTGCAGCAAATTTTGCTAATACTGACAATAAATTATTTAAAGATTCCAACTGGCTTACCAATCCAAGATATTCAGGATTTGCAGTTGGATATGGTTTAGAAACTATAATTGGTCCAGTTGAGTTAAAATACAGTTGGTCGCCAGAACTCCCAAAAGGGTTTATTTGGGCAACCGTTGGATTTTGGTTTTAACTAAAAAGCCCAATATTGCTGTCAGGTTTTAGTCTATTCTCTTTTTTCTATACTCTAATATTTCTTAATCATTCAACTTCAAGACTGCCATAAAGGCTTCTTGCGGAATTTCGACATTGCCTACTTGTCGCATTCGTTTTTTACCTTTTTTCTGTTTTTCTAAAAGTTTTCTTTTTCGGGAAATATCGCCTCCATAACACTTGGCAGTTACATCTTTTCGTAAGGCTTTGATGGTTTCTCGGGCAATGATTTTTGCTCCAATTGCAGCTTGGATTGGTATGTCAAATTGCTGTCTTGGGATTAATTCTTTCAGTTTTTCGCACATTTTTTTACCAATATGATACGCATTACTTTCGTGGATTAATGCCGATAGAGCATCTACATTTGTAGCGTTTAATAATACATCAAGCCGAACTAATTTCGAGGATCGCATACCAATTGGGCTATAATCAAAACTTGCATAACCTTTGGAAACCGTTTTTAATCTATCATAAAAATCGAAAACAATTTCTGCCAAAGGCATATCAAAATTCAACTCTACTCGCTCGGTTGTCAAATAAGTTTGATTGGTAATTACGCCTCGTTTTTCGATACACAAACTCATTACATTGCCCACGAAATCAGCTTTTGTGATGATTGTTGCTTTGATATACGGTTCTTCAACCCTATCCAAACTTGATGGCTCGGGCAAGTCGGTTGGATTGTTTACAATTTGTATAGTTTCAGGATATTTTTTGGTAAAAGCGTGGTACGAAACATTGGGAACAGTAGTAATTACGGTCATATCGAACTCTCGTTCTAATCTTTCTTGGATGATTTCCATATGCAACATTCCTAGAAATCCGCATCTGAAACCAAAGCCCAAGGCAGCCGAACTTTCAGGTACAAAAACTAACGAGGCATCGTTTAATTGTAATTTTTCCATCGACGCACGCAAATCTTCATAATCTTCAGTATCAACAGGATAAATTCCAGCAAAAACCATCGGTTTCACATCTTCAAAACCCACAATCATATTGGTTGTTGGGGTTTTTGCATCGGTAATCGTGTCGCCCACTTTTACTTCTTTTGCTTCTTTTATACCAGAAATTAAATAACCTACATCGCCTGCAGAAATTACGGTTTTTGGTACTTGATTTAACTTTAGTGTTCCTATTTCATCGGCAAAATATTCATTGCCTGTAGCCATAAATTTAATTTTTTGACCTTTTTTTATTTCGCCATTTTTAACTCTAAAAATAACTTCAATTCCTCGAAAAGGGTTGTAATGCGAATCAAAAATCAAGGCTTGTAATGGTTCGTCAATTTCACCTTTTGGAGCAGGAATTTTTTCAATTATTGCGGCTAAGATATTTTCTACCCCAAAACCTGTCTTTCCCGAGGCATGAATAATATCTTCTAATTTACAGCCTAATAAATCGATAATATCATCGCTCACTTCTTCTGGATTGGCACTGGGCAAATCAACTTTATTTAAAACTGGAATAATTTCTAAATCATTTTCCAGCGCTAAATATAAATTTGAAATGGTTTGAGCCTGAATACTTTGAGCGGCATCAACAATCAACAACGCTCCTTCGCAGGCAGCAATAGATCGAGAAACTTCATAAGAAAAATCGACATGACCAGGAGTATCAATGAGGTTCAAAATATATTCCTGACCTTTATAAGTATATTCCATTTGGATGGCGTGGCTTTTTATGGTGATGCCTCGTTCTCTTTCAAGATCCATATTATCAAGCAGTTGTGCCTTTTCTTCTCGGGCAGTTACAGTTTGAGTTGCTCCTAATAATCTATCGGCAAGTGTTGATTTTCCGTGGTCGATATGTGCAATAATGCAAAAATTTCTGATGTGTTTCATTAAGTTAAAAAGTATTATATACGCTATAAATTTAGATTTTTAAGTTCGTAAATTATCAATATCTTCGATTGATAAATTGGTTAGTTTAGCAATTAGTTCGTTTGTTAGCCCTTCAATAATTCCATTTTTGGCAATTTCTATTTTTCCTTTTTCCATTCCTTTTTCCATTCCTTTTTCCATTCCTTTTTCCATTCCTTT
>DYPB01000207.1 GCA_020720185.1 Flavobacterium psychrophilum
AAGTCTAATGCGTAATTTGGGTTTAAAAATCTAAGGTTTTAAAGGATGGTTATCTTTTTATTAATTCTTACATCATTCCTCCGCCTCCTTGGGTTTCGTTGTTGTTTTTTAGAATTTTAGATTGATTCCCATCAAAAAATTGATTCCTGCCTGCGGATAATAAAAATTTTCTGTTATTGCTTTATCATCGGATCCTTGTGGTCGATAAAAATAGGAGTATGTATATCCGTTGGAAACATATTTTTTATCTAATAAATTGTTAATCAATAAATTAATTGTTATTTCATTAGTCCATTTTGATTTTATTTTATACAAAACCGATAAATTATTAGTGCAATAATCTTTCATAATTCGAGCATTATTACTAGTATTATCAAGATTTTGTTTGCCAACAAATTTTGTTATTAAACCAAAATTCAATCCGCTTAAAGGACTGTATGTTATTGTATTTCCAATAGTTACATTTGGTGAAAACGAAATATTTGTGTTTTCAAATTTTGTAACAATCGCATTGTAAGACACCGTATTATATGTAGCAGGGTCGTATTGAGTGTCGTAAACAATATTATCAAATAGCCTTATTTTATTCTGACTAAAAGTTGCATTTGTGTTGATTTTTAGACGATTAGACAATTTAAAAGCAGTTTGAAACTCAACTCCTGCTCGATAACTTTTGGATACATTTTGACGAATTGGGTCGCCTACATCGTCAATCTCGCCAGTTAAAACCAGTTGATTGTTATAACTCATATAATAAAAATTAAAAGATGCAAGTACCTTTTTGTTTTTATAACTATAACCAACCTCATAATCAATAAGTTGTTCTGATTTTGGCTCGGTTTTATTTTTTATTAAATCATCTCCATTTGGTTCACGATTTGCAACAGCAATTGATGCGTAGCAACTATTATTTTGATTAAAAAAATGTGATAATCCTGCTTTTGGGTTAAAAAAATTAAAATTTTTATTAACATTTACATTGATTAATCCAGCATTTAATCCATTAGCTTTAAAATTGACAGTTCTAAATTGTAAATCGCCAAAAATTGTCGTTTTTTTACTTAAGTTGTATGATAATTTAAGGTAATTTGAAAAATCAACTTTGATAATTTTACTTTCATAATATTTGAAAGTAATAGGCAAATGTACTGTAAATGTGTTAGATAGAACTTCTCCAAAACGAATTCCGTTATACTTATTATAACCACCACCGATAAAAATATCTAAATTTTGTTTCTTATAATTTATAGAATAAATCAATGCATAAAAATCGCTATTTGCCCATTTTCTGCGAATTACATCGCCTAAATCGTCTGGATTAACGGAATTTGTAAAATAATTTTTTAATTTATCTTGTTCTCTAAACTCTTCATAATATCCTTTTCCTGTGGTTAAATTTCCCGATAAATTTCCCAATAAATTGTTGTTAAACCGATGTGAAAAATGTAACTGATAATGGTTTTGTTCGTAATTATCAACTTGATTTTCGTAAGTGTATTTATTATAAGTTCTACCTGAATTTAGTAAATTTAGAGCGTCATTCCCTGAAATATTATTTCGATTAATATAAGCCTTTATCTCGTTAACATCTTCATTAACAACAGATTCTGGAGTTCCATACCATGATTGATAGGTTATTTCTTTGCCCCCAAATATTAGGGCCTTTAGTTTCGATTTTTTGTTCATAAAACCACCTTCTACATAAAATGATTGTAAATCCGATGATGCCCTGTCAATATAACCGTTACTGCTAATTTTTGACAATTTTCCTATTGCATAAAAACCATTTTTAATGCCCGTTGATAATAAAAAAGTGTGTTTTCTGGTTCCAAACGAGCCTATTGAATTTGAGATATATGCGGAACTATTTTGAGCTGCATCTAATGTTTTTAGGTTTAAACTTGCTCCAAAAGCACCACTGCCATTGGTTGAAGTTCCTACACCTCGTTGTAGTTGAATGTCTTCTAAAGAGCTTGCAAAGTCTGGTAAATCAACAAAATAAGTAGCCATACTTTCGGCATCATTGTAAGGAATTCCGTTTATGGTAACATTTATTCGAGTTGCATCGCTGCCACGAACTCTAATTCCTGTATATCCTACACCAGCACCCGCATCAGAAGTTGTTACAACAGATGGAAGTTGGTCTAATAAAATGAGTAAATCCTGTCCGAGATTATTTTTTTCTATTTCGTCTTTAGAAATCGTAGTAAAAGGGAAGGGTGATTTTTCTTTTAACCGAGTTGCTTGAACAATAACTTCTTGTAATTCAGATACTTTTGTGCTGTCTTTTATTTGCGAAAAAATTGTAATCGGCAAAAAGCAAAAAATAAAAAGCAAATTCGTAAGCGGTAATTTTTTGTAAAATCTATTTTTCATTTGTAAAACATCATACAAATAAAAGGGGCAATTATTTTTTAGTTAATTTTCTATACAACTAATTTTCAATCGAATAATCGATTCGTAATCTTATCCCTTGGCAGCATTACCTGCCCAGGTTCGTTGGGTATAATCTCAGCTTTTTCCTGAAAAAAATCAAGAAAACGCACCCCTTTGAGAATTGCAAAGATACTCTAAAAAATTTAATTGATACAAATAATTATGATTTTCAT
>DYPB01000208.1 GCA_020720185.1 Flavobacterium psychrophilum
CTGCAATAAAAAAAATGAATGGTATTCGCTTATTAAATTATGTAGAATATAACAAAGATAACGTCAAAAAATTTATTATTGAAAAATTAGGATGGACAGATTATGGAGGGAAACATTATGAATCAGTATTTACAAGATTTTATCAAGGGTATATTTTACCTAATAAATTTGGAATAGATAAACGAAAAGCACATTTGTCTAATTTAATTGCATCGGGACAAATTTCACGTCAATTTGCTCTTAAAGAATTAGAAAACCCTCCTATGCCGCATGATTTAGCAATAATGGATAAAGAATATGTTGCAAAAAAACTCGGATTTTCAAAAGAAGAATTTGAAGAAGTTTTAATTTTAGAGAATGTTCCCCATGAATTATACGGAACACAAGAAAGAATTAAAAAACGTATTTTTATGATTATGGGTGTTACAAAACCTATAAGGAAAATTTTTCAAAAAAATTAAGCATTTAATATGATTCTTACTATAATTGGAGCACGTCCGCAATTTGTGAAAGCATCCGTTGTTTCACAATCGTTTCAAAAAAAAGAAATTTCGGAAGAAATAATCCACACGGGGCAGCACTACGACAACAAAATGAGTCAAGTATTCTGGGACGAATTAGAGATTCCGCATCCATCTGTTAATTTAGAAATCGGTTCCGGAAATCACGGCTCACAAACAGCAAAAGCTATTGACGGTATTGAGAATTATATTCTTAATTCAAAAAAAAAATACAAAGCTCTTTTAGTTTACGGAGATACAAATTCCACCTTAGCCGGAGCCTTAGTAGCATCTAAGTTGCATATTCCTTTGATACATATTGAATCCGGATTGCGTAGTTTCAATAAAAAAATGCCGGAAGAAATCAATAGAATATGCACCGATCACGTATCCGATTTTCTATTTTGTTCCTCAAATATTGGTGTAACTAATTTAGCAAAAGAAGGTATCTGTAGAAATGTTTTCAATATTGGAGACGTAATGTTTGATGCGTATCTGAAATTCTCAGAAATATCGAAACAAAAAATCATCCTAAATACCTTAATCCCATTTGACCCTCAAAAATATAATTTACTGACGATTCACCGACCATCTAATACCGAGAATACCGAGTTACTGAAACAGCTTTTCGCAACACTCGGCAAATTTGACCTAAATTTTGTTTTTCCCGTTCACCCGCGATTAAAATCTACGATAACAACGCTAAACTTACCTGAAAACATATATGTAACAGAGCCTTTCTCTTTTCTTGAAATGCTCTCAATTCTGAATAATTCACATAAAGTATTTACCGACTCCGGAGGATTACAAAAAGAAGCATTTTGGGCAAAAAAACCATGTATAACACTTCGGGAAGAAACAGAATGGATTGAAACATTGGAATATAATCAAAACATACTTACAGGCATAAATGAAGCTAAGATCACGTCTGCATACTCCTGCAAAGTGCAGGAACACAACTTAAACCCATACGGAAACGGTGATTCTGCAACACAAATCGCTGAAATTATAAAATCGCAACTATATGTTTAAATTTGAAAACAAAACAATCTTAATTTTATCTCCCGAAAAATGGGGTGATATGCACATTTCTAAGCATAATTATGCCATTGAATTATCGAAAAATAATAGGGTTTTTTTTTTCAACCCGCCCGTAAGACAAATCGGCTTAACGACAACTATATCCATACACAACGATTATAATAATTTGCACATTGTTAATTACAAACTGTTTTCTCCTTACGTTCTAAAATTCCATTTGAGGTTAATATTCAATTATTTGTTTAAATTAAAAATAAAATCAATTCTACGTAAAATAAAGACAAAACCGGACGTGATATGGAGCTTTGATTTAGGACTATTTCCTGATTTGAATCTTTTTAATGCGAGGTATAAAATCTTTCATCCCGTTGATGTTTTCAATATAAAAGACAAATATTTACCAATAAAATCAGCTGATCTTATTATTTCTGTTGCAGATAAAATATTGGAAAATATCCCTGTTAATAAAACAAAGATAATAATAAATCATGGATTGTCCGGAACATATTTGGAAAAAGCAAAATTACTTTCAAAAAAAAAGATAACGATTCAGAAAAAAAATAAAATAAACGTTGGCTATATTGGTAATTTATTAAATTTTACGCTTGACTCAAAAATCTTTAATGAAATTATAAAACAAAATCCGGATATTGAATTTCATCTTTGGGGCAGTTATAGTTCTGAAACCGCAAATTTAGGAGGAGAATTAAACGAAATGAACAAATGCTTTATAGATTTTATACAAAAAGCAAACAATGTTATATTGTACGGTAATACAAATCCGAAAAAAATTATTGAAGACATAGATAAAATTGATGTTTTTATTTTAATATATAAATATCCGAACGGTGATACAGATAGAATAAATGCTCACAAAATTCTCGAATGTTTGAGTACAGGAAAGGTAGTTGTATGTACACAGATTTCATACTATAAAAATTTTACTGATTTAATTCCGATGACTTTTGAAAAAAACGAAGACTTTCCCGCTCTCTTTCAAAAAGTCATCACCAATCTCGAATACTACAACAGCCCCGAACTGCAACGAA
>DYPB01000048.1 GCA_020720185.1 Flavobacterium psychrophilum
GAAAATGAACAGCGAATTGGTAGTAATTAAAGATGATAAAATTGTAAGGATAAAACCGTAGTAAATGACTATTAAAGAAGCAATATTAATAAGTTTAGAAGAAATAAACAGACTTACAAATTACAATGAGGTTTGTAATAATATTATCGCAAAAGAATATTACAATTTTAAAGATAATAAAACCCCATCAGCAACAATATCCGCATTATTAGGACAGTTTATTAGAAATTAATGATGGCGAATGAAAAATATTCAAAATCGACAGAAAAAGAGTTTGAAGAGTTTTGTGATGATTTTTTCATCAATGACTCCGAAATTGAAAAATATTGTGAGGAGAAAAATATTCCTCAATCAGATTATTTAGAAGAATAAAATTATTAATCAAAATTACCCAACAATTCCCCTTCGGGGGCTAGGGGGCTAAATTATGAAAGTAACCATAGACGGACAGTCCATAGAAGTAGCACCAGGAACCACCATCCTGCAAGCAGCACGAATGATTGGCGGCGAAGTAGTGCCACCAGCAATGTGCTATTATTCAAAATTAAAAGGCAGTGGCGGCAAATGCCGTTGTTGCCTTGTAGATGTAACTAAAGGTAGTGAAGCCGACCCAAGACCCATGCCCAAACTTGTTGCCTCTTGTGTAACAGGCTGTCAGGACGGAATGGAAATTTCAAGTACCGCATCGGCAAGAGTGGAAGAATCCCGTAAAGCCGTAACAGAATTCTTACTCATCAACCACCCACTCGATTGCCCTGTGTGCGACCAAGCAGGCGAATGCGATTTGCAAAACCTATCGTTTGAACACGGAAAATCGGAAACTCGCTTTATAGAAGAAAAAAGAACCTTTGAGCCAGAAGATATTGGAAATAAAATACAATTACACATGAACCGTTGTATCCTTTGCCAGCGTTGTGTTTTGCTTGCCGATCAATTAACCGATAAGAGAGTTCACGGCGTTCTAAATCGTGGTGATCATTCACAAATTTCAACCCGTATTTCCGCTGCAATAGACAATGAGTTTTCTGGTAATATGATTGATATTTGCCCAGTTGGTGCCTTGACTGATAAAACATTCCGATTCAAATCGAGAGTTTGGTTCAACAAACCCTACAATGCCCACAGAGATTGCGACAAATGCTGTGGAAAAACCACCGTTTGGATGTTTGGAGATGAAATACAAAGAGTTACAGGTAGAAAAGATGAATATCACGAGGTAGAAGAATTTATCTGCAACAGTTGTCGATTTGACCACAAAGATCCAAAAGATTGGACAATTGAAGGACCAAGAAAATTCAAAAAAAATTCAGTTATCAATCAAAATAATTATACTCAAAAGTTAGAAAAAGTAACTATTGAAACTGAAAAAAACATCCTTTTAGGAAGGGATAAGGATAGAAAAAAAATAAGTATGGTATCAAAACCATTAGACTAATATATTAATAAACAATAGTTTATATAAAAATGAATCAAGAAATTATTATAGAAAAAAGTGCTATTATTCTTATTATATTTGCAATAACAATGCTTATGGCAATGTACTCTACACTTGCTGAAAGAAAAATTGCGGCTTGGTTGCAAGATCGAATTGGTCCAAACAGAGCAGGAAAAGGAGGAATTTTGCAACCATTGGCAGATGGATTAAAATTATTCTCGAAAGAAGAATTTTTTCCAGACACACCCAATCGGTTTTTGTTTATCGTTGGACCAGCTATAGCCATGAGCACGGCTTTGATGACCAGTGCCGTGATTCCGTGGGGCGATAAATTGCACCTTTTTGGACGGGATATTATCTTGCAAGCGACGGATATTGATGTTGCTTTGCTGTATATTTTTGGCGTAATTTCTGTTGGAGTTTATGGCATTATGATTGGCGGTTGGGCATCAAACAACAAATTTTCGTTGATGGGAGCCGTTCGAGCTGCCTCGCAAATGGTTAGTTATGAGGTTGCTATGGGATTGTCAATGATTGCCTTATTGATGATGACTGGCACATTGAGTTTAAGAGAAATTTCTGCACAACAAGCAGGTTGGCATTGGAATGTGTTGTACCAACCCTTATCATTTTTGATATTTCTAATTTGTGCCTTTGCCGAAACAAACCGAACACCGTTTGACTTGGCAGAATGCGAAAGCGAATTAATTGGAGGTTATCACACCGAATATTCGTCAATGAAAATGGGATTTTATCTATTTGCCGAATATGCCAATATGTTCATTTCATCGACTATAATTGCTGTGCTATTTTTTGGAGGTTACAATTATCCAGGAATGCAGTGGGCAGTCGAAAACTGGGGTGTAAACCTAGCAAACATTATTGGTATAGCTGTTTTATTTGCAAAAATATGTTTCTTTATTTTCTTCTATATGTGGGTTAGATGGACAATTCCAAGATTTAGATACGACCAATTGATGCATTTGGGTTGGAAAATTTTAATCCCGTTATCAATAATAAATATAGTTATTACTGGAATTGTGTTGTTGAGAGGAGAAATTATGGCTTATTTTGGTTTTTAGTTATTACACAGAGATTCACAAAGAAACACGGAGACTCACAGCGTTTTAAACTCCAAAACTTTTAAATAAAAACTGGCACCATAGCCCTGATAGTAGTGGAAATCCTGTCATTGCGAGGAACGAAGCAATCTGCTTCAAAAGATTGCTTCGTTCCTCGCAATGACAGATTGGAACGGAAAGCAGGATTAGCTTCAAAAAAACATATAAAAAAGATTTCAGTTTAATCTAAAATCTGAATTCTAAAATCTAAAATAAAAGAATGAACATACAAGAAATTTCATTATCTGGAAGAAAAAAGCAGGTTTCTAACAAAGAAATGTCGTTTTTAGAACGGATGTATTTGGTGGCAATTGCAAAAGGATTGTGGATAACGCTTAAACATTTGTTTGCAAAAAAAGTAACCATTCAATACCCTGAACAAGTGCGAGTTATGAGCAATGTTTATCGTGGGCAACACCAGTTGAAACGAGATGAACAGGGTAGAGAAAATTGTACAGCTTGTGGCTTGTGTGCTTTGAGTTGCCCTGCCGAAGCCATTACGATGACGGCTGCCGAACGCAAAGCCGACGAAAAACATTTGTATCGAGAAGAAAAATATGCTTCGATTTATGAAATCAATATGTTGCGTTGCATTTTTTGTGGTTTATGCGAAGAAGCCTGCCCGAAAGACGCTATTTACTTGACAACTTCAAAAGTTTTAGTGCCATCAAGTTATGAAAGAGAAGATTTTATTTTCGGGAAAGATAGATTGGTTATGCCATCCACCACCACCCCCTCCAAAGGAGAGGGGAAAGAACTTCAAGAAACAATTATTTATTAATTAAGAAACGATAACTAAATGATACAGAGTTTATTAAATTTAACAACAGTTCAAATTATATTTTTCGTTTTGTCGATTATTACATTGGCAACTGCTTTTTTTACTATTTATAGCAAAAACCCCATTCACAGTGCCATTTATTTGGTAATTTGTTTCTTTTCGGTAGCGGGTCATTATTTGCTTTTGAACGCCCAGTTTTTGGCAATAGTACACATTATTGTCTATTCTGGAGCAATCATGATTTTGTTTCTTTTTACGATTATGTTGATGAATTTGAACAAAGAAGATGAGGTGCACAAGCCCCGTTTTACAAGGATTGGAGCCATAGTTTCATTTGTTTTACTATGTGGAATTTTGTTATTTATATTTTTACATTCAAACCCAATAGTTGACAATTCTTATGATGTTACGGGAGAAGATTTTCAGTCGATAAAAACCCTTGGTAAAGTACTTTTGAACGAATATATGGTGCCGTTTGAATTTGCCTCGATTTTATTATTGGTTGCAATGATCGGTGCGGTGTTGTTGAGTAAGAAGGAGAGAAAATAGAGGTAAGAATAAAGAGAAAGGATTTGGAAAATTGTAGATAAAAAATGATAGAAATAACTGATATAGAAACCAAAAATCTAAAAAATTATAGATTTATTGACTTATTCGCAGGAATAGGCGGGTTTCATCTTGCTTTTTCTTCATTGGGTGCAGAATGTGTTTTTGCATCAGAATGGGATAAACACGCATCAGAAACTTATGAATTAAATTTTCAATTAAAACCAAAGGGAGATATTACAAAAATTAATGAGACTGAAATTCCAAAACACGACATTTTGTGTGGTGGTTTTCCGTGTCAAGCGTTTTCAATTTCGGGCAATCAGAAAGGTTTTGAGGATATTAGAGGAACATTATTTTTTGATATTGCACGAATTATTAATCATCATAAACCTAAAGTTTTGCTTTTGGAAAATGTTAAAAATTTAACAAAACATAACGAAGGACGAACATTAAAAACAATATTAAAAACACTCGAAGAGTTAGATTACACAGTGTATAGTAAGGTTTTTAATTCAAGTAATTTTGGTTTGCCACAAAATAGAGAAAGAATTTATATTGTTGCATTTAATAATAAATTAAAATATAAAAAATTCAAATTTCCTAATCCATCAAATGAAGCAATTTGTTTAGAAAATATTTTAGAAAACGAACCAAAAAATGCAAAAGTTATATATCGAAATGATATTGAAATAAATAAAGAATTTAAATTAGAGTATTCAATTTTTGGAGAAAAAGAATTGCCAAATAAACCAATTCAAATTGGAAAAATAAACAAAGGCGGACAAGGAGAAAGAATTTATCATCCATTAGGTCATGCTATTACGCTTTCTGCTTATGGTGGTGGAATTGGTTCAAAAACAGGGTTATATTTAGTAAAAGACAAGATTAGAAAATTATCACCAAGAGAATGTGCCAGAGTTCAAGGTTTTCCTGATAATTTTAAGATTAATAAAACAGATTCACAAGCGTATAAACAATTTGGAAATAGTGTGTCAATCAATGTTTTACAAAAAATAATTATCGAAATTCAAAAAACATTAGAACAAAATGACTGAAAAAGAATTATTAGGTTCACAAACTGCTAAAAATGGATTTTTGAATGAAGGAGATATTGTAAAAAAATTCAATAATTGGCAAAAAGATGAAGAAGCACAGAAGTGGCTTGTCATTATGCAATATAAATTAACTGATATAGAATATGTTACAGCAGTAAAATTAAGTGGCTTCAAAACCGATGTTCAGGCACAAGTTACAATTAAATTGAAAGAAGCAATTGATGTTCAAAATTTACAAGTTAAATTGGTTAGCAATCCAAAAGGTGGATTCAATCAAATTGATAAAAGATGGGTTGATAAATATGTAGAAATGTGGGATATACCTGTTGAAATTATATCAATATTAAAAAGACATACAGGAGAAATCGAACCAACAATTTCAAATCCAAAAGATGAAAGAAGAATGTATATAAATGAATTTACAGAAAAAGAACAGACAGTACTTTTAAAATGGTTTAACCAAAATAAGTCATTTATTGTTTCGGATATTTTAAAAGGAAGAGGACAGTTTGCTGCAGAATGGATGCTTGTTGCACAGAAAACAAAAGAAAATTCAAGATGGATTTTGAAACCGATGAATTTCTGCTTAAATTATTTTGGAAACGGAGAAATTTATATAACTAAATATGGAAATTTAAGAATTGGAAATATTGGAATGCAGAGAAAGGGTGGAGATGGCGGTAGAAAAACAGCAAATATGCTACAATTTAAAATTGATCCAATTCAATTATTTGATTAAAAATCTTTAATTGATCCAATCTTTCAATCATTAAATTAAAAACAAAATGAACAATATATTACAACAAATAGGAATAGAAAACTATATTTTTCTATCAGTGATACTTTTTTGTATCGGAGTTTTTGGGGTGTTATACCGCCGCAATGCCATTATCGTATTTATGTCGATAGAAATTATGCTAAACGCTGTAAATCTGCTGTTTGTGGTATTTTCTACTTATCATCAAGATGCACAAGGACAGGTTTTTGTGTTCTTTTCGATGGCGGTTGCCGCTGCCGAAGTTGCTGTTGGACTGGCAATATTAGTATCAATTTTTAAAAACTTGGGCTCAATTGATGTAGCTAATTTAAAAAACTTAAAAGGATAATAATGGACAATAATTTTTTAGCATTAGCCCTAATTTTAACGCCGTTTTTTGGCTTTTTAATCAATGTTTTCTTCGGAAAGAAGATTGGAAAAAACCTTTCTGGAATTATAGGAACACTGGCAATTATAATATCTTTTATAATTGCATTTACTTTTTTTGTTGACATTCAAACAACTCAAAATGCAATTTCAATGAATTTATTTAATTGGTTTTCGTTGCATGATGCGACCATCAATTTTGGGTTTTTACTGGATGAATTATCCATACTTTGGTTGTTGTTTGTAACAGGAATAGGTTTATTAATACACTTATATTCAATATCTTATATGTATAAAGATGAGAATATGCATAAATTTTTTGCTTATCTGAACTTGTTCGTTTTCTTTATGATTACGCTGGTTGTGGGAAGCAATTTATTAGTGATGTTTATAGGATGGGAAGGGGTAGGGCTTTGTTCGTATTTGTTAATAGGGTTTTGGCACAAAAACCAAGAATATAACGATGCTGCCAAAAAAGCATTTATCATGAACCGAATTGGAGATTTGGGTTTATTAATTGGAATTTTTATGCTCATTTATGGATTTGAAACCATTGATTTTATGGAATTGAAATCGATTTTGGCAGGAGCCAATTATGCCACAACACCGCCAATTATTTTGTTTGCAACCTTGTTTTTATTCATCGGAGCGTGCGGAAAATCGGCACAAATTCCGCTATATACTTGGTTGCCTGATGCAATGGCTGGACCAACACCCGTATCAGCATTAATACACGCTGCAACAATGGTAACGGCTGGAATTTTTATGCTTACAAGATTGAATTTTCTGTTCGATTTGGCACCAGAAATTCAAACCCTGATAGCAATTATTGGTGTTTTCACAGCAATAATTGCCGCCACCATTGGCTTGGTACAAAACGATATTAAGAAAGTCTTGGCATATTCCACTGTTTCTCAACTCGGATTAATGTTTTTGGCTTTGGGGTGTGGAGCCTATCAAGCGGCTGTATTTCATGTAATTACACACGCATTTTTCAAAGCTTGTTTGTTTCTTGGGTCAGGTTCGGTTATCCATGCTTTGCACGGTGAACAAGATATGCGTAAAATGGGTGGTTTACGAAAAGTAATGCCCATTACTTTTATTACAATGTTGATTTCGTCCTTAGCAATATCGGGAATTCCATTGTTTTCTGGCTTTTTCTCGAAAGATGAGATTTTAATGATAGCTTTTCATCATAATCCAATTTATTGGATAGTGGCCTCGGGGGCTTCAATTATGACAGCTTTTTATATGTTTAGATTAATGTTTTTAACTTTTTTTAAAGATTTTAGAGGAACAGAAGACCAGAAGAACCATTTACACGAAAGTCCAATTTTAATCACATTGCCGTTAATAATTTTGGCAATTTTGGCAGCAGTTGGCGGATTAATATCCTTGCCAGGAAACAGTTGGTTGAACCATTATTTAGCTCCAATTTTTCATAAAACACACGAAGAGCATGATTTGACAACTTTGGATTATGCCTTGATGGGAATTGCCGTTATTGGAGCATTGGCAGGGATTATTTATGCTTATATTATTTATATCAAACGCCACAAAATTCCAGTTGAAGATACTGAAATTCAAGGATTTGAAAAAATTTTATACAACAAATATTATATAGATGAGTTTTATAACAAAACCATCGTAAGTCCTATAAATTGGTTTTCAAATTTCAGCAGAAATTATATCGAGCCAACCATTTCGGCAGGCGTTTTTGGGTTAGGGCAACTTACAAATCAGTTGGGAACACAAGGAAGAAAATTACACAACGGCAGTATTGGGTTGTATTTATTTGCTTTTGTAATAGCGTTTTGTGTTATTTTGGCTTGTATGTTTTTGTAAAAAAATCAAAATTACGAATTCGTAATTCGTAATTATTAATTCGTAATATAAAAAAAATGAATGTATCTCTTATTTTAATAACACTTTTAATTGGTTCGTTTGCCACCTATTTTTCTAGCAATAAATGGGCATCAAAAGTAGCTTTGTTTTTCAGTTTGTCGGCATTGGGAAGCTCAATATTTTTGTTGATGCAATACAATTCGGGCGAAAATATCAGTTTGATGAACCCATGGATGGAAATTCCAAAAATCGTTTTTGCTCTCAAAGCCGATGGTTTATCAATGGCTATGTTGTTATTAACCACAGCATTAACGCCTTTAATGATTTTTTCAAGTTTTGGCAACAATCATAAAAATCCAAAATCATTTTATAGTTTAATCCTCTTTATGGTATTTGCAATGACCGGAACTTTCCTTGCTGCCGACGGACTACTATACTATATTTTTTGGGAATTATCATTAATTCCAATTTATTTTATAGCCTTAATTTGGGGCAGTGGATACGAATTTGACCGCCGAAAAGCCGTTGTAAAATTTTTTATTTACACCCTTGCAGGTAGTTTATTTATGCTGGTTGCATTTATTTATTTGTATCAAAAATCAGGCAGTTTTTTATTAGACGATTTGTATAAAATTGAACTGACAGGAAATGAACAAATGTGGATTTTCTTGGCATTTTTCTTGGCCTATGCTATTAAAATTCCGTTAATTCCATTCCATTCTTGGCAAGCAAAAGTGTATCAAAAAGCACCAACCACAGGTACAATGTTACTCTCTGGAATTATGCTAAAAATGGGATTGTACAGTATTATTCGTTGGCAATTACCGCTAACTTATCAATATGCTAATGCAAATAAATACCTTTTGATTTCGATAGGAATTGCAGGTACAATTTATGGTTCGATAGTGGCCTTACGCCAAAAAGATTTAAAAAAATTATTGGCCTATTCGTCCTTGGCACATGTTGGGTTGATAACTGCAGGAATTTACACCCTAACCCTTGATGGTTTGCGTGGAGCCGTTTTACAAATGTTAGCACACGGGTTAGTCGTTGTAGGATTATTTTTTGCCGCAGAGATTATTCAAAGAAGATATAACACAAATAAAATCAATGAGTTAGGAGGAATTAGAAGCCAATCACCAAAATTCACTTCAATGTTTATGTTATTAGTCTTGGCATCGGTTGCCTTACCAACTTCGTTAAATTTTGTGGGAGAATTTACGGTTTTGTATAGTTTAGCACAAGTTAATTTTTGGTTTGCTTTAATTGGCGGAACAACAATTATTCTTGGGGCTTATTATATGTTAAAAATGTTTCAAAAAACAATGCTTGGCGAGGATAATAAAAGATTTTTTGCCGATGTAAATACTTACGAAACCATTGTTTTTGTTATAATTATCTTACTTTTATTCTTCTTTGGATTATTTCCACAGGGGATAATTGATTTGATAACACCGAGTTTGGAATCTTTAATTAGATAAGAAGACAGGGGAGTTCTGCTTCCAAAAAAATAAAAATTTAATAAATAGAGAAATTATAATTCACAAATTAATCATTATTAATTTAGTAATTAGTAATTCGTAATTATCAAAAAATGACAACACTAATAGCAATTACAACACTGGGAATTTTGACCCTGATTTTTGAAATTTTTAACCTCCGAAAATGGATAGTGCCATTTACTATTATCGGACTTTCTATAATATTATCTGTTACAGTTATGGATGAGTGTGCCGTATTCAGCGGGTTGAAACTTTTTAACGAGTCTTCTCAATACAATAATATGATTGTAGTTGATAAATTTGCGACGGCATTCACAAGTTTGTTTATCTTACTGACTATCTTTCTAGTAGCTTTGAGCGATCATTTTTATAGAGCTGTTTCCTCAAAAATATCCGATTTCATTGCTATAAAGATATTTCTTTTAGCAGGTTCGATAGTTATGGTTTCTTTTGGTAATTTGGCAATGTTTTTCTTAGGAATCGAGGTTTTATCTATCTCTTTATATGTTTTGGCTGCATCAAATCGATTAAATTTAAAAAGTAACGAAGCTGGAATGAAATACTTTTTAATGGGCAGTTTTGCATCGGGAATTATACTTTTTGGAATTTGTTTAATTTATGGCGCTATGGGCAGTTTTGATTTATATGAAATAGGTCAAATGTCTCAATCTGCCGAGTTGCCCTTGTGGTATCCTATTGGTATTTTGTTAATTGCGATCGGAATGTTATTTAAAATTGCTGCTGTACCGTTCCATTTTTGGGCACCAGATGTGTATGAAGGTGCTCCGTCAATTACTACTGCAACAATGAGTACGCTGGCTAAAGTAGTAGCCGTAGCCACTTTTTTCAAACTGCTTTCAGCCTTGAATATTGATGGGAATGAGTTTGGAATATCATTCAAAATTGTAACCTCTGTAATTGTAACTGCTTCAATTACAATAGGTAATATTATGGCATTGAAACAAAATAATGTAAAACGAATGTTGGCTTTTTCTGGAATTTCCCACACTGGGTTTATGCTACTTGCTATGCTTTCGTTATCAGTATCAACCTCAAACTTATTGTACTATACATTTGCTTATTCATTAGCGGGAATATCAGCATTTAGCGTTTTGTTATTTGTTTGTCATCATCTTGAAAATGAAGATATTGCAAATTTCCATGGATTAGGCAAAAGCCATCCATTATTGGCAGCAATTCTAACAGGTAGTTTGTTGTCAATGGCAGGAATCCCTATATTTTCAGGTTTTTTTGCTAAATTTTTTATGTTTAGTCAAGCCATTAATTCAGGCTATTTCTGGTTAGTTATTGTTGGTGTAATTAACTCTATAATTAGTGTTGGTTACTATTTTAAATTAATAATTGTGATGTACACCAAAGAGCCGAACGAGGAAAAATCAGCAACACCTCCAATTATTTATGGAGTTGCCATTGTATCAATGGTTTTGAATTTAATTATTGGTTTTTTCCCAAGTTTGGTATTAAATTTATTAAAATAAAGCGTTTTTTTGTTTGATGGATTCAACCTAAATTTCAGACATAGTCAAAGAGAAAATCCGATTATTTTTGACTTATAATAATTCAAAAAAAGAGCCATTCTTATTAGGAATGACTCTTTTTTTTTGGATTAAAGAAATTAGATTTAGTTGTTTCTTAATTCTTTTTCTTTCTTTTGAATTTCTTTTCTTTTTGCCTCTTGCTCATCAGTCAAAACTTCATCTACTTTTGCTTTAGCTTCGGATCTTGTAGCTTTTTTCTCTTCTTTTGTCATCGCTTTTCTTTCTTTGCGAATCACTTTTAATTTTTCTTTTTGTTCTGGAGTCAAATTAGCATTTGCTTCTTTTCTCATTTTTTTAATTTCCGTTTTCTCTTCCGTGCTTAATTCTTTTTTTACTTTTGTAACGCTTTGTGCATTTACACTCGTTAATCCGAACAGTAACATTGACATTACTAAAATTGCTTTTTTCATTTTATTATTTTTAAGATTAATATTTAAAGCTTAATTAGCTTTTAACTTGGACTATTATTTGTTTAAAAGGTTTAATCAAGGTTTTTTAAATGAGTGGATATTATTCTAAAATTTTAGTAACAAACCCATTTATGTTTTAATCTTTCTTCTCCGTGTTTTGTGTCAAATATCCTAGTTTTACCAAAAGTTAAGGTTAATTTAGCCCATTTCTTCGAAAATTTATCTCCTCCGTTAGCTGTCAGTTTTAAAGAAAGCTAAAAGAAATGAGGAAAATAAAAAAAACAATCTTAATAGTATAAAATTTCTGTATTAGAAATTCCATTTAATAGTAGAATTAGCAAATACTCCAAAAACATAACTCCCTTCGAGTAACATTATTAAAGTTATGTATAATGCCAAAAATACCAGTGGTCCTACTACAAACGATCGTAGGGATGATTTTTCACCTTCCATGTGCATAAATGCCCATACTATATAATAAGCTTTTATTAATGTAAGTATAATAAACATCCAGTTTAACAAATTTAAATTGAGTAAGTTAGTTAGATATAAAAAATCAGGTTTCATTAAACCCATTACTACTTCAAAAATTGTTATTAATGATAATATTATAAAAACATTCCAAATTCTTTTGGTGTTTGAGCTGTGTTCGTGTGTTAAATGTGACATATTTTTATTTTAAAAGATTAAACTAAATAGAAGAATGTAAATACAAATACCCAAACTAAATCTACAAAGTGCCAGTATAACCCTACTTTTTCTATCATTTCATAGTTTCTGCGTTTGTCATAAGTTCCTAAAAGAACATTGAAAAAAATGATTATATTAAGTAAAACTCCTGTAAATACATGGAAACCATGAAAACCTGTAATAAAAAAGAAGAAATCGGCAAATGATTTTTGTCCATATTCGTTTCTAATTAAATTTGCACCCTCTACAACAATTATACCATTTGACAACATTGCCTCAGAGGCTGTTCTTGTAAGAATTGTTTTGTGTTTTACGGCACATAAACTATGTTGTACTGTTGTTGCATTTTCAGCTTTGTCGGCTTCGTCATAAATAGATTCAATTCTTATCAATAAATTTTTATTGTTTTTAAAACCTTCTTTAACCTCTTCAATATTGTAGTTTGACAATGAACCTTCCTCCATAAACCATGTGGCTTTGCCTCGGGTAAGTTGCTCTCTATCATGAGGAATATTTGCGGCAAATTCATTAAGTGCTACTCTTTTTCCTTCGTTATCTACAAATTGTAAAATACTTCCTCCTTTTGTTTCGACAGCACCATATTGTCCGTGAATAAAATTTTTCCATTCCCAAGCCTGTGATCCTAAAAATATAAATCCGCCTATAATGGTTAAAAACATATAAACGGCTACCTTACCTCTTTGTAATTTATGACCAGCATCAACAGCAAGCACCATTGTTACCGATGAAAATATCAAAATAAAGGTCATAAATGCTACATAAAGCATTGGCATATCTTTGCCGTGCATAAATGGAAAGTGATTAAAAACCTCGTCTGGTAAAGGCCAAACTTTTATAAATTTGAATCTTGAAAAGCCATAGGCTCCAAGAAAACCCGTAAATGTTAATGCGTCTGATACGATAAAAAACCACATCATTAATTTGCCGTAACGGGCACCCATAGGCTCTTGTATGTTGCCTAATGTTGTTTCTTTATTTCCAGTTGTAACTGTATTTGCCATAAATTTTAACTTTAAAAGTGTACAAATTTACATTTTTTTATTATTTACACAATATCGAAATAAAAAGATTTTTCGAAAATTATATTTTATACCAAACAAACTTATAAAATTAGCTAATCTATTGTTTCGCTTTTGCTAAGATTTCAGATAAAAATATTTTTATAGACTAAAAAGTAGGTTAATTCTTTTTTTGAGGTGCTATGAAAAATATCCTTTTATTGCGGTTGATGTAGAATTTTTTTGGCTAATTAGAGAACTTTTTAGTTGATGTAGAAAACCATTTGTTAAAACAAAAATTATTTATTAATCTTGCTGGGCGTAAGAACCTAGCACAAATCTTAAAATTATGTTAGATTTAAAAAATTTAGGCGTAGTTGAGATGAGTTCTCAAGAACAAGTAGAAATTGAAGGTGGAATATTACCTTGGCTTATTATTGCTGCTTGTTTACTATATTCTACTAAAGCATACTAAAATGTGTGAATTTTAATTTAGTGAGGGTTGAAGTTACGATCCTCACTAAATTTATAAATTATCAATGTCAATGATTAAAATATTACAATATTTTATTTTAATAAGATTTAGAAAATTAATTCCAAAAGACGATTTTTTTGGAATATTTCTATTAGTTATGTTTCATATTTCAGTTTCAGTATTATTATATTACAATTTTGAATATTTCAAAAGTTATATTTTTTTGTTTTTCATTGAACCTGTTTTTATACATTTTAATAGGGATGATTTTGAATTATTGAAAATAAAAAAAAACTATAAAACATTAATATTCATTGAATATTTAATTTACTGTTTGCCCTTTTATATTGTTTTACTGCTCAAAAATAAATTTTTATTAACAGCATCAATATTAATTTTTTTTACAATATTTATTGCAATACCAAAAGTAAATTTTAAAACAATAAAATACCCATTTCAACTTTTTAATCCGTTTTGGCATATTTGTTTTAGAAAATATAAACTTATTTTAGCATTACCATTCGTAACTGGTTTAATTGTTATTTCGAAATTCTATAACAATGAAAATCTAATTTATTTTTCGTTTTTTATTTTATCTTTAATATGTTGTAGTCCAAGTTTTGAAAGAGAAAGTTTGGATGAGATTAAAATAAATCCATTCGACGCAAAGAAATATTTGTTTTGTCAATTTAAAAATTCAATAATAAATACCTCATATTTGTTGATTCCTGTAATAATTACATTGGCAATAACATTAAAGTTTTCAATGATTTTGATTTCATTAATTATACTAATCATTCCGTTAATAAATATTATACTGAAATATGTTTATTTTTACAACTCTTTTATGCACCAAATCAGTTTCATCTTCTTTTCAATACTTTCCTTTACCTTATATGGATTACCTTTACTGTTAATGCCAATTTTGAATAAAAAAGCCATCAATAATATCAATTCAATTAAATATGCTAATCATTAATATAAAGGAAAAAAAATATTCTGACAAAATTGTTTTAGAAAACATTGAAATTAGAATTGATAAATTTGGAATTTATGGAATAGTTGGAAAAAATGGACAAGGAAAAACCACATTATTCAAATGTATTACAGGTTTAGAGAATTATTCTGGGAATACTACATTATTTAATAAAAAACTAAGTTTGCAAGATGTTGCTTGGTGTCCTACGGAAGTAAAAATTTATGATGAATTAACTGCTAATGAGTTTTACGATTTTTATAGCCATCTTTTAAATATAGAATTTAAACAAACAGATCCTTTGTTTGATATTCCAAAAAACAAACTCATAAAAGAATTTTCGACAGGAATGAAGAAAAAAGCATATCTAAACGCTGTTTTACAAAAAAAATATTCAGTTTATATTTTTGATGAACCGTTTAATGGATTAGATTTAGAATCAAATTATTTATTAATGAACTACATTAAAACAATAGCAAAAGAGAGTATCGTTTTAATTTCTTCTCATATTTTAGAGATACTTTATAAAGATTGCGA
>DYPB01000209.1 GCA_020720185.1 Flavobacterium psychrophilum
ACGTTCACGTTCAGGAAATGGCGGACATGTTTGGATATTTTTTGAAAAACCTTATGTAGCAATACGGAGTAGAAAAATTTTCATTACTATTTTAGAAGAATCGGGGATTTTTTCTATGCTTGATAAAAGTTCAAGCTTCGATAGGCTTTTTCCTAATCAAGATTTTCTTTCAGGAAAAGGTTTAGGCAATTTGATTGCTTTGCCGTTTTTCAAACCATCATTAGAGAAAGGAAATAGTTGCTTCATTAATCCTGTAACTTTTGAACCCTATACTGATCAATGGCAGTTTTTAAAAGAAATAAATAGAGTTTCGATAACTATTTTAGACAATCTTTTTCAGAAAATTTCAACAACACAAAACCTTCCAATTCCTATGAATAGTAACGGAAAACTTACTATTTCTCTTCAGCAAAATATTCGTATTCAAAGAAATAGAATAACAAACCCACTAATACATTTTTTGAAAGAAGAACTGAACTTTGCCAATTCAGAATTCTTTATCAAAAAGAAATCGGGTAAAAACACTTTTGGAACAGAAAGATATTTTAAACTCGTTGAAGAAACCGAAAATGAAATCATCATTCCTAGAGGATTTATCGGTAAACTTTTGCGTTTTTGCAAAGAACAAAAAATAGATTTTGATTTTCAAGATCATCGAAAATTTAAAGAAAATGTCAATTTTTCATTCCATGCCACTTTAAGAACACATCAAAACAAAGCTGTTGAAACTGTTTCAAAAAAAGATTTTGGGGTTATTGTAGCTCCGCCTGGATCTGGTAAAACGATAATAGGGTTGAAGATAATTTCGGAGAAAAAACAACCTGCCTTAATTGTTGTACATCGCATACAATTATTGGAACAATGGCAAGAACGTGTTCAGGCTTTTCTCGGAATTCCAAATCACGAAATCGGCATTATTGGAAAAGGAAAGGCAAAGATTGGTAAACAAATTACTATTGCAACTATTCAAAGTTTGCCAAAGCAAATAGAACAAATTCAAAATCAATTCGGAACTATTTTGGTGGATGAATGTCATCATATTCCAGCCGAAACATTTCGTAGCACTATTGAAAAATTGAATACATTTTTTCTGTACGGACTGACGGCAACACCATTTAGAAAATATAATGATGGAAAATTAATTTTTGCTTTTCTTGGAGAAATTATTTCGGAAGTAGAAAGTACTGAAATTGAAAATTTCAAACATGCTCAAATCATAGTTAGAAATACCAATTTAGACATTCCTTTTAATTCTAAAACAGAAAGTTTTGAAACACTTTCAAAAATTTTGATTCACGATTCGGAACGAAACAAGCTCATTTTAAATGATATTAAAATAGAACTCTCAAAAGGAAAACGAATTGCCATTATCACAGAAAGAAAAGACCATATTGACACACTTTGTCTTTTTCTAAAACAATCTTATGAGGTAGTAACATTAAGCGGTGATGATTCTGAAAGCAACAAAAAAACAAAATGGCAAACTTTACAACAAGGCAATTTTCAAATTTTGATAACCACGGGACAATATTTTGGAGAAGGTTCGGATTTATCAAGTATTAATTCTTTGTTTTTGGTATATCCATTTTCATTCAAAGGAAAATTAATTCAATACATTGGTCGGGTGCAACGTTCGGAAATTAATCCAACTATTTATGATTTTCGAGATATTAAAATTGAATACCTCAATAAATTGTTTTTAAAACGAAATGTTTACTATCGTCAAATAATGAAGCAAGCGAGTCTATTTGACGAACCAACAGAATTTATTCCCGAAAGACAAAGTTTGATTATTAAGAAACAAATCAAAATTGCTATTGAAGATTTAGCTTTTGGATACGGCTATGTGTCTTTTGAGTACAATGATATAGGCAATAACTTACGATTAGATTTTGAAATTGAAAACGAAGAATTCAGAATTGAATTTGAAGTTTTGAAGCCCTATTTTATAAAGGTTTTGAAGTCAAAAACTGCCTTAATTGATATTTATGCTGAAATAGAAAACGGAGTGATTTTATCGCAGTTAGCAGTTTCTTCCGATATTGAAAACATCAACAAAGAAATTGTAGAAAGTGTAAAATTTCAGTTTTTGGATAAGAGTTTTATCAGGCAAATTTCATCATCAAAACAAAATATTCTTACAACAAACGAACTTACTAAAAATCAAAATATTTATGAAAATGCCGAAGTTATTTTGGAAAATTTAATGAATAGAAAACAATACAAACATTCTAAACACATACAATTTCTGGCAGAAAAACACGAACGAAATGTAATGAAACTCCGTTTTGTTTTACAACCGTTTTCTTTTGTGTTTCTAATATCAGGAGAAAAAAGTTATCACATTGTTTTAGAAACTTTAGACACAGAAGAGGCAACCTATATTTGGCATACAGAAAAAAACAAATCTGTGTTGTTAGACACAATAAAACATATTGATATTGAACTGAACGTGATAAGGGAGAAAGGGAGACAAGTTTATTTAGAGTCCAATCCGCAAGGTTTTTCAAAAATTGTTCACGACTATTCAAATG
>DYPB01000049.1 GCA_020720185.1 Flavobacterium psychrophilum
TTTTAATCAAAAACTATACATTTCATAAATTCCTCTTAAATACATAGCAATTCCAAAAAATGAACGACATACAAGTATTAGTAGAAAAAGCATTAGACGAAGTTCGTCCGTTTTTAATAGAAGATGGAGGAAATGTTTCATTAGTAAGTATTGAAAACAACCATGTAAGTGTACGATTTGAAGGAGCGTGTATCAGTTGTAATATCAATAAAATAACACTAAAAACAGCCATAGAAAGCACCATAAAAAAATATGCTCCACAAATAGAAACAGTTACAAATATTGGATGAAATTATTTTTAAAAATTATTTACAAATCATAATTCATAATCCATAATTAATTATTATTTTTGCACCCTTAATTAATCGAGGTCGAGAACCTCAAAATTTAATCACAAGATTATGTCAGTAAAAATTAGATTACAAAGACACGGTAAAAAAGGAAAACCTTTTTACTGGGTAGTAGCGGCGGATGCTCGTTCAAAAAGAGATGGTAAATACCTTGAAAAAATAGGAACTTACAATCCAAACACCAATCCAGCAACAGTTGATTTAGACCTTGATGCAGCCGTAAGATGGTTACACAACGGAGCACAACCAACAGATACTGCAAGAGCCATTTTGTCTTACAAAGGAGCTTTATTAAAACACCACCTTGACGGAGGAATCCGAAAAGGAGCTTTAACACAAGAACAAGCCGATGCAAAATTAACTGCTTGGTTAGAATCAAAAGGTGGAAAAGTTGATGCTAAAAAAGACGGTTTGAGCAAAAAACAAGCCGAAGAAAAAGCAAAAGCATTAAAAGCGGAACAAGTTGCAAACGAAAAAAGAATTGCAAAAGCGGCGGCAGCAGTTGTTGAAGAAGTAGCGGAAGAAGTTCCAGCAACAGAGGAAGTTGTAGTTGAAGAATCTACCACAGAAGAGACTCCGGCAGCAGAATAATTTAAAATTAAAAAGCAAAATGCGTAAAGAAGATTGTTTCTACTTGGGCAAAATTGCAAAAAAATTCAGTTTTAAAGGTGAAGTCTTGGCATATTTAGACACGGATGAACCAGAATTGTATGAAAATATGGAATCAGTTTTTGTTGAATTTAACAAAAATTTGATTCCATTTTTTATTAAAAACAGTTCATTACACAAAAACGATTTTTTACGCATAAAATTTGAAGATGTAAACGATGAGGCTGCTGCCGATAGTATTATAGGATGCAGTATCTATTTGCCAATCAAAATGTTACCAAAATTAACTGGCAATAAGTTTTATTATCATGAAGTCGTGGGATTTGAAATAGAAGACAAACGATTAGGTGTTTTTGGAGTTATTCAATCCATAAATGACTCGACGGCACAACCTCTTTTTGAGGTTTTGAATGGAAACATTGAACTACTTATTCCAATGATAGACCATTTTTTAATCAAAATTGATAGAGAAAATAAAAAGGTTATAATGGATTTACCCGAAGGATTATTGGAAATGTATTTATGATAAAAACCATAAATATCTTTAAGAAACGATAAGTTTTTTTTGTAAATTTGCGGTCTAATAAAAATGAAAGATGATAAACAGAATTAAAGAATATATAACAGAAGCCACAGCATTTTCTACAGATAATAAAGAGGAATTAGAAATTTTTAGAATAAAATTTTTAGGAAGTAAAGGCTTGTTAAAAGAAGTTTTTGCAGCATTTAAGGATGTTCCAAATGATCAAAAAAAAGAATTTGGTCAGGTTGTAAACTTACTAAAAACTATTGCCGAAGAGAGGGTAAAAACTATTGCCGAAAGCATTGAAGAAAAAGAAGAGGTAAAGAGTGTTTATGGTGATTTGAGTCGTCCTGCCGAACCATTAATTATAGGTTCTCGACACCCAATATCATTAGTGAAAAATCAAATTATTGATATCTTTTCAAACATTGGTTTTAATGTTTCAGAAGGTCCAGAAATTGAAGATGATTGGCATAATTTTACTGCCTTGAATTTGCCAGAATACCATCCAGCAAGAGATATGCAGGATACTTTTTTTATTCAAAAAAATCCGGATATTTTACTCCGAACTCACACCTCATCCGTGCAGGTAAGATATATGGAAAACAACAAACCACCTATTCGTACTATTTCGCCAGGAAGGGTTTTTAGAAACGAGGCGGTTTCGTCTCGATCGCACTGTATTTTTCATCAGGTGGAGGGTTTATATATTGATAAAGATGTTTCTTTTGCAGATTTAAAACAAACTTTATTGTATTTTACCAAAGAAATGTTTGGAAAATCAAAAATAAGATTGCGTCCAAGTTATTTTCCTTTTACAGAACCTAGTGCAGAGGTTGATATCTATTGGGGATTAAAAACAGAAACGGACTATAGAATTACCAAAGGAACAGGTTGGTTAGAAATTATGGGATGCGGAATGGTTGATCCTCAAGTGCTTAAAAATTGCGGTATAAATCCCGATGAGTATAATGGTTATGCTTTTGGAATGGGAATTGAAAGAATAGCGATGTTGTTATATCAAATAGGAGATATTAGAATGTTTTATGAAAACGATGTCAGATTTTTAAATCAATTTAAAAGTAGCATTTAAAATATTGTTTTTATATCAATGTTCTAAGAGTATTTTCTATTATTCTGTTCAAAATTGGCAATATATTTAATTTTTTACTTGTAAAAAACCAGCAAAACTTGCTATTTAATGCACTAAAAAATATCTTAATTTATTATAATTGAATTAATATTTCTTTTTCGAATCCGTTTTCCCATTTAATAGGAATTATAATGTTTCCGTTTTCTGTTTTAAATTTAGTGTTTTTTTCATCAATAGTTACTTTTTTAGGAGAACAGTTGTGCAGAATTAAATTAATGTTTTTATCAGTTTTAACATTAAAAAAACCACTTTTACTATCTAAATTGATAGTCAAAATTTTGTCTAAAATACTACTATTAAACGATAATAGTTCAAATTTTTCGTCTTTAAAAGTTTCCGCACTTTTACCATCGTCGTTGTATAATTTACCTTCAGATTTTGTGGTTTTTTCATCAAAATAATAATGTAAATCGAAGTTTGATAACGAATAATCTTTTGTGTTTTGAATGGTTTTTATCATCGGAATAAAAGCACCTCCTCTTACAAATACAGGGATTTTATCTTCTTCTAACTTAATATCATTTGTAGTTCCTGCAAGATATTTTTTATTGGTATAAAAATCAAACCAATTATTATTTTTCGGAAAATAAACTGATTTTTCAATTTGTCCTTTCTCAACAACTGGTGCGACTAAAATTTCATTTCCCCAAAAATATTCATCAGATTTTGTTTGTAAATCAGTGTTTTCTGGTTCTTCAAACAATAAAGGACGCATTAATGGTAATCCTTTTTGAGAATTTTCAAAAGCTAAATTATAATTATAAGGCAGCATTTGATAACGCAGTTCAATGGCTTTTTTTGCTAATTCTTTTGCTTTTTCACTTCTATTCACTGGCTCCGACGCTACCTCTTCTTGTGCGTGCGGACGAAATATTGGATTAAAAACTCCATATTGTAGCCATCTCACATACAATTCATCATCTAAATTTGCTCCTGAAAAACCACCTAAATCCGAGTGCATATATCCCATTCCCTGCATACCCATTTGCAAGGCTATTTCGGTTTGTGATTGTAAACCACCCCAACTTCTATTAACATCTCCACCCCAAGGAATCATGCCAAATCTTTGAGAACCAGCACTTCCTGCTTGCATTAAAACAAATGGTCGAACCGTTGGAAAATCTACTTTATATCCATCGGCAATTAATTTTGCCCAACGATGTCCATAAATATTATGAACCTCATCTGCCGTTCCACCTGCTGTTTTTATTGATGATGGAAAAACTTCGGGTTCGCCTAAATCTCCCCACAAACCACCAACACCTTGATTGATTAAATCTTTATAAATATTCCAAAACCATACTTTGCCTTCGGGTTTAAAAACATCTACAATTCCTGTATTTCCAAAGTAAAAATCGTATTGTGCGGCTTTGCCCGAAGTAGCCGTTGCCAATATTTTTTTATCAACCGCTTCTTGCCATTTGCTCGAGGTTGATAGTATAAATGGCTCGGTAATCAATACTGTTTTTATTCCTTTTTTATTCAAATTTGATAGCATCTTAGTAGGGTTAGGAAAATTATCTTTATCCCAAGATAAATTACCCATTGTACCTTTAATATCTTTACCAAACCAATATAAATCAATTATTATTGCATCAACCGGAATTTTTTCTTTGTTGAATTTTTCAATAGTTTGCATCACTTCATCTTGGCTATGATAACCAAATTTTGAAGAAAAATTACCCAAAGTCCATAAAGCAGGAAGTGGTTGTTTGCCAGTTAAATTGGTGTAGTTTTCGATTAATTCTTGCCACGAATTTCCAGCAATAATCTGATAAGTTTTGCGTCCTGAAATGGTTTCATATTGCATAGAATTGTCTTTTTTAGAATCTAAATCTAAATAGCCAATAGGTGCGTTGTCAAAATGAATGGCATACATTTTTGAAGACATCACTAATGGTATGCAAAAATTCATCAATTCGGCTTTGGTTTCATAACCATATTGAGCTCGGTTGTATAATTGCAATCGGTTTCCTCGACGATTCATCCCTAATGCTCTTGCACCACCACCATATAAAACCTCATCTTTATCAAGGTTAAAATCTAATATTTCGTTTGCTTGATTGTTGTTGTTCGACCCTGTGGAATCTTTTTTGATATAACCATTTTTTTCGGAAATTAGTAATTTTCTTCTATCAAAATAAGATATCTGAAACGGATTTTTCTGAACCACAATTACAATTCCTTTTGTATTTATGCTCAATATATTGGTACTTTCGGTAATTTTATATCCAACATCGTTTTGTTTTAAAACAACTGCTTCTGATTTTGGATTGAATTTTTCTCCTTTTGGAATAAAAGAAGTTTCAATAATTTTATTTGTATAATAGTTTATAAGATACTGACCATCCGAAACATTAATTTCTATTGTTTTGTCATTTTTTTTATAACTTTCATATTTTCTATTGTTATTTTGAGCAAAAGAAAATGTGGTTATTAATAACAGTAGGAGCGTTTTTATGTTCATTTTTTTTCTATTTATAATCGACCGAAATCTATGGTATCTTGTTCAGTTTTAGTCAAATTTTTATACGCTTTCTTCGGATAATATGGGGCAATGAAAGCAATAATATCAGCCGTGATTTTTTATTTAATTTCTGATATAAATTGTTTTAATTTGCCACTTTTTCCTCGTTCCAAAATGTCTTTTTTGTGGTACGAAAAAATTAAATTAGGCTCTAAATATTTAGCAATAGCAGTTTCTATTTTTTCAATTTGGTTATTTGTCAATTCATTTTCTGCAACATAATCTATTTTGAATGTATTGATTGACAGTTGTTTAATTATAAATTCTTTTACATTTCCATCATCTTCAATAATAGATTTGGTAACATAATAAAAAGTTAATCCCGGCGATTTTTTGCCACTTGGCAAAATTGCAATATCATTGGTTCGTCCTAATAATTGCTTTAAAATTGGTTTTTTGGCGGTACTTTTTTCGTCTAAAATTCCAATATCACCAATTTCGTATCTAATAATTGGATGTGCTTTATTGTATAGCGAAGTTACCACAATTTTACCTTCATTTCCATTTGCAACGACTTGATTATTAGCATCTAAAACCTCAACAAAAAGATTTTCAGCATTAACTTGCCATTCTCCTTTTGGGTTTTGAAAAGCTATCAAACCAAGTTCCGAAGCTCCGTATTCATTGACAATTGGAATGCCAAATTGTTTTTCGAGTAGTTTTTTATCTTCCTCAAAAAGCATTTCAGATGTTGCCATACAAACTTTCAAAGATGGACAAATATCTTTCAGAACGATATTTTTTTTCTGTAAAAACTTGGCAAACAAAACGATAGAAGAAGTATATCCATTGATATAGTCGAATTTTTTTGATTGAAACTTCTTTAGCATTTGTTCCAAAACCTGATCTGACAAATTAAAAATTGTAAATCGGTATCGAGAACTTAAAAAATCTTTTAATCGTTCTTTTTTATTTCCAATAAAATCAAGAGGAATACCATAAAAACGAGCTTGATACGACTTGTTAAAATCAATACCAAACCAACCAAAACGATAGATGGCACCTGCCCAAGTGAGTGCATGAGAAGGCTTATCGATGGCAAAAACAAAAGGATCGCCACTGGAACCTGAGGTTTTATTTACATAAATGTTTTTTGGGAGATAACCTTCCGAAAGTCTTTCTGATAATGGTTTTTGAAAATGTTTTTTGGTCATTACTGGTAGATCGTTCCAGTTTTCTATTGTTGATTTTCCTACAAATTGACGATAATTTGAGTTATTTTTAAGATGGAAATCAACAATTTCTTTTTTCTTATCGTTAATGAAATCTAAATATTTCTCTTCGGAAATTGATAAAATTTCTGATAATTTTTTTTTAGCCTCATTTATCTTGAAGCCGTTTAATTTTAAAGCAAGGTTGAAGAGGGTAAGCATTGGTATAAAATTTAAAATCTTATCAAAAAAATAATTGTTTATATTTTTTGATAAGATTTAGTTACGAACAACAATAAATTACTTTGATAAAAAAGAATGAGCTGTTGTATCTTGGTTTTCTTCGCCATTAGCTTGGTGCAATTTTAATTGTTTTATCCAATAAACAATATAATAAGCACAGATAATTACTGCTACCCAGTTTATGATATTAGCAGCAAACCAATTTTCTAATTCTAATTTTCGTAAAAAATCTTGCGGGGCAAAGAATATTTTTTCGAATAACCATTGTATTCCTTCAAAAAATGCTTTCATAATATTAATATAATTATATTTACATTTGCAAAAATATGAAATAATAGTATGATTACAACAGTTTTTAAAAAATCTACAACAATTAATTATATTTTGGTTTCAATTACGGCAATAATGCTGTTTCTTGTTTATCAAATTAATAGTACTAAACAATCCTTATCTACTGATTTATTGCTACAAAAGTTTGCTATATTGCTGATTTTTTTAAGCACTATTCTTATCATGGATTTTATTACAAAAAAAAATGATTTTAGCAAAGACAATAGTTTTACGGTGTTTTTTTATTTGTTTTTTATCATTTTCTTTCCATCAATATTAAACAATGTAAATTTATTGATTGCTAATTTAGCTATTCTATTAGCTATCAAAAGATTAGTATCTATGTCGAAAACTATTGATACAAAGCAAAAAATATTTGATGCTTCTTTATGGATTTTCATTGCGTCGTTATTTTATTTTTGGAGTATTTTATTTATAATTATGATTTTTATATCAATAATTATTGACGCTTCTAATGATTATAAAAATTGGCTTATACCAATTGTTGGCTTTCTTTGTGTCGGAATTATTTTTGTTTTTTTTGCCTTTTTGGTTGATAAAACGCTTATTTTCAATTATATAAATTCTATTGCTGTCGATTATGATTTTTTATATTTTAAAAATATTTATCAAAACATATCTTTTTCATTGTTTATTACAGCTTCAATTTCTCTTTGTGTAACATTTTTATTGTCGCTTGGAAATAAACCAATGACAAAAAAATCGGCATACAAAAAATTATCTATTTGGTTCCTTACTGGCTTTGTTATTTTTATTATTTCGAACAATAAGAACAACGAAATTTTATTATTTACAATTGCACCCCTTTCAATAATAGCTACTGATTATGTAGAAGAAAATAAAATAAGATGGCAAAAAGATGTAGCATTTCTTGCCGTAATTTTGGCTGGTTTTTTTTGTTTTGTAACTCAACTATAATTTATTTCCGTAAGCTAAATCACCAGCATCGCCAAGACCAGGAATAATATAATTTTTTTCGTTAAGTTTTTCATCAAGCGTTGCTACCCATAGATGACAAGAATCTGGTAAATTATTTTTTAGATATTCTATTCCTTCTGGAGCAGCAATTATTACCGCAATATGAGTTTCTCTTGGCGTTCCTTTTTCTATCAGTTTTTGATAAACTGCCACCATCGACTGCCCTGTTGCAAGCATTGGATCTATTAAAAATAAATTTTTATTTTCAATATTAGGTACTGCTTGGTATTCAACTTTAATTTCAAAAAAAGCATCGTCATTTTTATGGTATCTGTAAGCAGATACAAAACCATTTTCAGCTTTGTCAAAATAATTTAAAAACCCTAAATGCAACGGTAAACCCGCCCGAAGAATAGAACACAATACTAATTTGTCTTCAATTTCAGTAGTGTTCTTAATGCCTAATGGTGTTTGAATTTCGATGTTTTTATAATTCAAAATCTTACTTATCTCATAAGACATAATTTCTCCAATTCGTTCAATATTTCGCCTAAAACGCATACTGTCGTTTTGTAGATTAACATTTCTAATTTCGCCTAAAAAATGATTTAAAACGCTGTTTTTATTAGATAAATAGTGTATTTGCATTAGAGAAATTTTATGTTATATATTTTATATTTCAGATAATTTTTAAAACCCTTCAAGTTTTTTTGTTTTCAAAAGTAATAAAACTATATTTGTATTTCAAAATTAATATTATGTTTTCAAAATTAGCCTATTCAGTATTTGAACAAAGCATTGCAGATTATCATATTCATAACTCTGTAAATCAACCTATTAACAATCCTTTTGATAAAGAAAAATTAGAACATTTATTGTATCATAAAAATTGGATTGATACCGTACAATGGCATTTTGAAGACATTATTAGAGATCCAAATATTGATCCTGTTGCTGCATTAGCTCTAAAAAGAAAAATAGACGCCTCGAATCAAGAAAGAACAGATATGGTAGAATATACCGATAGTTATTTTTTGAATAAATATGCTTCTATTATTCCGAAAGATGAGGCAAAAATTAATTCAGAAAGTCCAGCTTGGGCAATAGATAGATTGTCAATATTGGCCTTAAAAATTTATCATATGCAAGAAGAGGTTAATCGAGAAGAAGCCTCACAGGAGCATAAAGACAAATGTCAAGTAAAATTAAATGTGCTTTTAGAACAAAGAACAGATTTATCAACCGCAATTGACGATTTATTAAATGATATTGAAAACGGAAATAAATTTATGAAAGTTTACAAGCAAATGAAAATGTATAACGACAATGATTTGAACCCAGTTTTATATCAAAATAAAAAATAGTTTAGAATAAACTATTAATGATAATTCAACCAAACCACAAAAAAAATGAGTAACATTCTCTTCCAAACAATAGATTGGAATTCGATTGAAAAAATTGAATACAAAGGAGAAACAGGAATTGCAACTTGGCAAACGATAGCGTTTAATGGTCTTAGAGTTAGAATTGTAGAATATTCAAATGGATATTTAGCAGACCATTGGTGTCAAAAAGGTCATATAGTTTACTGTCTGGAAGGTGAATTTGTAAGCGAATTAAGTACAGGCGAAAAAATTAAATTAGCAAAAGGAGAGACATATATTGTTTCAGATGAACTTAGCTCACACCGTTCATTATCTGAAAAAGGCGTAAAACTTTTAATAATCGACGGAGATTTTTTAGAAAATAAAAAACCTAATCTTAATTTATAACTTAAAACCACCTCCTGACAAAAGATTAATTAAATTTTACCATAACTACTTGAATTTCATATTGTTTATTCTAAACAATACAGACAAAAAAACAAGAATAAACTATTAATTTTCACAATTATATTTACCTTCTCCTGATATTACACCAATATCATAAATTTACCATCTTTTTTTTATACTTTTGCTAACTTGAAAAAAAAATAAAATATGTTAGACAGATTACAAATAGTAAAACAACGATTTGACGAAATTTCGGATTTAATTATTCAGCCCGATGTGATTGCTGATCAAAAGCGGTATGTGGCTTTAAATCAAGAGTATAAAACCGTTAGAGCATTAAAGGAAAAGAGAGATGAGTATGTGGTTTTATTAGCAAATATTAATGAGGCTAATGAAATTATTGCCGATGGAAGTGATGCCGATATGACCGAAATGGCTAAAATGCAGTTGGATGAAGCCAAACAAAGACTACCAGAATTGGAAGATGAAATAAAATTTATGCTCATTCCAAAAGATGCAGAAGATGCTAAAAATGTGATGGTAGAGGTTCGTGCTGGAACAGGTGGAGATGAGGCAAGTATTTTTGCAGGAGATTTGTTTAGAATGTACACCAAATACTGCGAAAATAAAGGTTGGAGAACCTCAGTTGTTGATATGAGCGAAGGGACTTCTGGCGGATTTAAAGAGGTAATTTTTGAAGTTACAGGAGAAGATGTTTACGGAACCCTAAAATTTGAAGCAGGTGTTCATCGAGTACAACGAGTGCCACAAACCGAAACCCAAGGCAGAGTACACACATCGGCAGCGACCGTAATGGTGTTGCCAGAAGCCGAAGAGTTTGATGTCCAAATTGATATGAACGATGTTCGGGTAGATTTCTTTTGTTCTTCTGGACCAGGCGGACAATCGGTAAATACTACAAAATCTGCTGTAAGGCTAACACATATTCCAACGGGCTTAGTAGCACAATGTCAGGATCAAAAATCGCAACATAAAAATAAAGACAAAGCATTAACCGTTTTACGATCAAGGTTATACGAACAAGAATTAGCAAAAAAGCAAGACGAAGACGCAACCAAACGAAGTTCGCAGGTAAGTTCTGGCGACCGTTCGGCAAAAATTAGAACCTATAATTATGCACAAGGCAGAGTAACAGACCATAGAGTAGGGTTAACTTTATATGATTTAGGAAATATTATGAATGGAGACATTCAAAAAATAGTTGATGAGTTACAATTAGTAAATAATACCGAAAAACTAAAAGAAGCCAGCGAAGTTTTTTAATCAGATTTTCAGAAAATTAAATATCTAAATTATGAATGAATTTGAAAAACAATATCAAGAACTGGAATGTTTAGTGTAAATATCAAAAGGCATAAATAATTTCAATAAAAGCTTTTTTCTACTTTTGGTTCAAATTTTGGGTGGTAAAATTAGTGCTAAGCTGGAATTAAATGTTGGTTACAAACCTGTTGAAAATTTTTTAAATTTCTTTATTAGAATTGGTACTGAGGTAATTGAGAATGGAATGGGCGATTGCATTAACAATACACTTGATAATTTTAAAAAATAATTTTAAAATTATCAGAGATAATAATGCACTACGGGTTTTTATAATATTATTTATCCTCTTTTTATCGTTCAGATTAAAAAAATGGAAAGGCGTTGCCGAAAGTTAAACCCAAATTACGATGGAGAATGAAAAAGATAATTGGATTTTTTGTCAAGATTGTTTTGGAATAGGCAAAAAACGAAAGAAAAAATGCCTTAATATTTGTGCTACTTGCAACGGTTCTGGCATAATAGAATCTAAAAATAGCCCAATTGCCGATACTAAAAATTATCCACATCTTGCTATAATTGGCGGTGGAATTGGTGGATTAGCATTGGCTGTTGCTTGTTTGCATCGCCAAATTCCTTTTACACTTTACGAAAAAGACATTTCTTTTGATGCTCGGTCGCAGGGCTACGGGCTCACTTTGCAACAAGCCAGCAAAGCAATAAAAGGATTAGGTATTTTATCTTTAGATGATGGTATAATTTCAACAAAACATATAGTTCACACCACTGATGGTAAAGTTATTGGCGAATGGGGGATGCGAAAATGGTTAAACAATATTGAACCCAAAAAAATATCCAAACGAACCAATATCCACATTGCAAGACAATCCTTACGGTTAAAATTATTAGAACAACTCAATAGAAGTGATAATGTACAATGGGGACATCAATTAGTCAGTTTTAAACAAAATGACAACGAAATTGATATAACATTTGAAGTTGATGGAACCATAAAAAAAGCTAAAACCAATCTTTTAGTTGGTGCCGATGGCATTCGTAGCACCGTCAGAAAATTATTGATTAAAGAAGAACAAAATCCTTTACAATATCTTGATTGTATAGTAATTTTAGGAATTTGTACATTAGCTAATTTAAAAAATATTGATAGCGAACTGTTAGATTTAAAAACAGTTTTTCAAACCGCAAATGGCACCGAACGCATATATATGATGCCCTATTCGGCAGACAAAATAATGTGGCAATTAAGTTTTCCGATGTCAGAAGACGATGCGAAATCGTTAAGTAAAAAAGGTTCAAAAGCACTCAAATACGAAGCCATAAATAGAACAAATTGGCACACACCAATTCCACAAATTATAGAGGCAACAGACGAAACAATGATTTCAGGTTATCCGGTTTATGACCGTCAATTACTCCAACTAGAATTACTCCAAACAATTGGTAATATTACCTTAATTGGCGATGCTGCCCACCCGATGAGTCCGTTTAAAGGACAAGGAGCAAATCAAGCATTATTAGATGCACTGGCACTGGCACGAAGCATCTCAAATGGATGTAAACCATTGTCTAATTGGATAGATTTGGGTTTAAGGAAACAAGTTTTAAAGCAATTTGAAACTGAAATGTTAGCACGAATAGCTCCAAAAGTTCAAGCATCTGCCGAAGCTGCGAAAATACTTCATTCCGAAATTGTACTGCAAGAAGGAAACCAAACTAGGGGAAGTATTAGGAACAAAAAAAATAAAATTTTCACTCAATTATTAATATGAAAATCAAAGAATATTATTTTACATTTTTTATATTTTGCTCTATTTTTGGTTTCAGCCAACCCCAAAACGATACAATAAAGTCAAAGCAATTAGTTGATGTTGTGGTGTCGAGCCAACGATTTACAAAACAAAAACGAACAATTTCTCAACAGATAGAATCTATTTCTAAAAATGAAATTGAGTTTCAGAACTATCAAACCAGTGCAGATGTTTTACAAAATTCAGGAAAATTATATGTTCAGAAATCACAACAAGGTGGCGGAAGTCCTATTGTTAGAGGTTTTGAGGCAAGTAGAATTTTGATGATAGTAGATGGGGTTCGTATGAATAACCTAATCTATCGAACAGGACATTTACAAAATAGTATAACGGTTGATAAAAATATACTCGAAAATGTAGATATTCTTTTTGGCCCCTCATCAACCATTTATGGAAGTGATGCTTTGGGAGGAGCAATTTATTTTAAAACTAAAGATGCAAAAGTTTTATCAGAACTTGAGAATAATAAATTTTTAGGTAACATAATTACAAATTACAGTTCGGTAAACGAAGGAAAAACAGGGCATTTTGATTTGAACATTGCATCAAAAAAAATGGCATCACTATCCTCTTTTTCATATAATGATTTTGGAGATTTACGAATGGGAAAACAAAGAAATGGCTCAAACGATTTTTTTGGAGAGCGAGATTACTATGTTGAAACAATTAATGGAATAGATATAAAAGTGGCTAACGATGATAAGTATATTCAAAAAAATTCAGGTTACAAACAATATGATTTTATGCAGAAAATAGTATTTAATCAAGATAATGGGCTGAAACACATTTTTAATCTGCAATATTCAACAACTACAAATATTCCAAGATATGACCGTTTGACGGATATGAATGGAACAAATTTTAGTTCGGCGGAATGGTATTATGGTCCTCAAAAACGCCTATTAGCAATTTATAAATTATCAAAACAAAAAACATTTCTAAATTCGGATATGAATATTTCTATCAGTTATCAAAATATAGAGGAGAGTAGAATGAATAGAAATTTTGGCAATCCGAATTTAAACTCAAGAATAGAAAAAGTAGCAGTTTTTGGACTTACAGCCGATTTTAAAACCAAATTTAACAAAACTGATTTTGTTTATGGAATTGATTTTTATTATGACAATTTGAGTTCTATTGCCAATAAAAAAAACCTCTTGACTGGAGCAGAAAGTGCTTTAAACACGAGATATCCAGACGGAAAAAACAACAGCATTAGTACCGAAGGATTTGTATATCTTAACAATCAGTTTGCTGAAAAGATGTCATATAATTTTAGTTTCAGAGCAGGTTATAAATTATTAAAAAGCGAAATACTGACTAATTACTTGAACTTGCCGTATACAAATATCGAGCAAAAAAACTTTACCTATTCTGGTGCAATAGGTTTTGTAAATAATCCAAGCAAACACACAAAAATTGCTTTGAATTTAGCGTCAGCATTTCGGGTGCCAAATATCGATGATTTAGGTAAAATATTTGATAGCAAAGCAGGAACACTAATTGTTCCAAATTCTGATATAAAACCAGAAAAAACAGTTACTGCGGATTTGAGTATTACACTTTGGGATGGTGGTAATTTTATGATTGAGAACACTATTTTCATAACTAAACTCTTCGATCCAATTTTAACGGATAAATTTCTGTTAAATGGACAAAGCACCACTCTTTATAACCCGAATGGAACAACGGCTACTGTTAGTCAAATTTATGCCAATCAAAATCAAGGAAAGGGCACAATTACAGGACTATCAACTACTATAAAAGCGTCTTTTACCAAATCATTGAAAGGGTATGGTAATGTAAATATATGTAAAGGAAATACTGAAAATCAATCAGGAAACTTTCCATTAGATCATATTGCTCCTGTGTATGGAAAAATAGGTTTAGGTTTTGATAATCAAAAACTTACTGCCGATTTATATATGCTATATAGTGGTAATAAAAATATTCAAAGTTATGCTCCGTCTGGTGAAGATAATTTGCAATATGCTCCAATTGGAGGTACAAAAGCTTGGGGAACTTATAATTTTAAAATAGGTGTCAAAATCCAAAAAAGCATTAATTTATTTTCAGGAATTGAAAATATTTTAGACACACAATACAGAAATTTCGCATCAGGAATTAATGCTGCAGGTAGAAATATTTATTTTGGAGCAAAATATGGTTTTTGATAAATAATTTATACAAATATTAAAACGGTTGAGAATCTATATTTTCAACCGTTTTGCTTAA
>DYPB01000210.1 GCA_020720185.1 Flavobacterium psychrophilum
GCAATCCTTCTTGGTTGAGATAGGCAGATTTTCCTTGAATAATGGCAAGCGAGGTTGGTACTCTGGTTTCCCATTCTTGCTCTAAGATGGTTTCTGTATCTGCATTTTGTAACTCTTCAGTAATGGAAAGATGAGTGTCATTAATTGAACCGGCAACAAAACTATTGGTAAGGTCTATTTCTCCTGTTTCCATATAATAAGAAAATGCAGAAGCAAATTGTAATCTAATTGGAACAACAACTCTTGACATACTGCTTTGTAAAAATGCTTGAAAAACTAAATCTTCACTCTCAGATTGTAATAAATCACCCCATTTACAATTTTTAGCCCAATAATATGGGTAAAAGAAGTATGACATAAGTTGCCAATCTATGGCTTGTTCAAAAAACTTGATTTGTTCTATGTATTTTGAGAATTCCTCTGTTTGCATTATTTTAGGAATTTTGTAATGTTCACAAACAACTTCATCTTGTAAATTGTTTCTTCCTTGTTCTCTGCAAAAAGGTTTGGTTATCATCTCTATACAAGCACGTTTGAGCTCCCTCTGTTCAATTATTCTGAACATTGCAGGATTTGTATGTTTTGCTTCTATATCAGTATCATTATTTTGTGAATTTTGTTCTTCTAACCAATTATTATAATCTGCGAGCATACTTTTATACGCAGTTAATAGTTTTTGGTAAGCTGAGGTTTGCCATTCTGAAAATTTTTCAGAAGTGAGTTTGCAACGCAATTCAATATAAGCAGAACAGGTGTTAAGTTTTCTATAATCGAAATTCACTTCTACGCTGTTGGTGTATTTTGTTGTGAAAAACGCATTAAAATTTTTTGAAACATCTTTTTTTCTACCTCCTCTGGGTAGAATTATATTAAATGAAATATCGCCAACATCCATTTTAAAATAAGCCGAATGACCTGAACTCCAAGTATAATTTACATCAACTTTACTTACTACTTCGTTAGTTTCGTAAAACTGTTCAATCATTATTGTTTCTGCATAAGTTTTAGAATTATTATCAGAATTTGGGGGCATTGGTGGAAGGATTGTTTTGGTAGTGATTCTATTCTCTATCAAAGGTTCATCCAATGTGATACCGTAATAATTTGCAAGAGTTATATAATTGTCTCTTGTTATATTTTCGGGACCATTAATAGCAAAATCTTCTAAAGATTTGGGTTTTGGGAAATCTTGATTTGGATTTACATTACCTTCTTTGGGTACGTATTTCAATATTCTTTTATAAAATTCGGCTGGTTCAGGAACCATAAATTCTACCATTAGTCTTTTTCCGTAGTTAATCAATCTATTTTTATAAATAATATCCAGCCATCTGTAAACTCCGGTGATATTGGTAGCATTATCGCCTCGATTGTCAAATCCGTGCTTGTTATTTTCTTCAAATTCTTTTATAATTTTTGAGGTTCTTTTTTCGGATGTTTTTTGAACAATTCTTTCTAAGGCTCTTTTGGTTACTTCTTGTGCATAAGTTTTGGCTTCGGAATTGGAATAAGTCGAGGAACTTGCGTTTGAAAAATCTGCATACGCATTTACTACAATATCTGCTCCTAACCATTCTGTTGTTACAGCTAAAGATCCTCCGTAATTGTTGTTTCTTTCTTGATTAAGAACGTTGGCAACTTCTGTATTTATCTCATTTCTTGTAGCAGTTGTAATATCAGTAAGGTTTTCTATTTCTGTTTCTCGGCTTGTTTCTATGGTGTTTTCTGTTCTAACATAGTTTCTGGTAGTACGTTCTTTATATTCTTTTGACATTACATTTTCTATATGCGATACTTCTCCTGGCACATAACAACTAACCTCCTGTTCAATTTTTCTGAAATCTGCGACACCAAGTGTTACGACCCCTTTTAAAATACTACTACAGTTCCCATATTTGAGTTGTTTTATTTGTTCTACAATGGGTTGTGGTATTTCAATTTTAATATCTGTTAGTTTATCTATGCCCATTTCTTGTAATGCATCTGCATTTTTTATAGCGTGATCTACAATTAGCATTTTACTAATCATTTCTTTTTTTAAAGAATTATTGTTATTTAAAAATTCAGCATATAGTTCTTGAAAAAGTTGAGTTATTTCTGATTCAGAAAGAGTACCTGTAACTCCTGAAATTTTGGTTACGCTGTTATTGGCTCTAAAAGAAGAATTTGCAATTTTAAAAATATTTTCATTAAATTTTTTAAGTTCTACAACAGATTTCGTCTTTGATAGCGACGAAAGATTTGTCGTAAAATTAGTTGCAGTTTTTTCAGACGTAATAGGGGTCAAAATTTCTTCCGGAATACTGTCATAAAAATTTTTATCAATTACAAATCTTATTTCTTTGTCCAAAAGTTTTGCAGTATCAACATTTCTAAAAGTTACAAATCTAAATAAGTCTGTTTTAATTAGATTAGGTTTTGTCATTACAAATAAGTTTAAAGGTTAATAAATTATTTTTTTTGGTTTTATTTTTTTTGGTTGCCGAGAACATCC
>DYPB01000050.1 GCA_020720185.1 Flavobacterium psychrophilum
ACATTTTAGGATTATCTGAAAAACAAAAGCAAACTTTTGTAAAACAAGAAGTTGCTGATATATTTCCAGAATATTATCTACTGAAAGTTAATCAATTTAATGATGTTGCAAAAGATACTCTTGATGAATGGGTTTATTTCCTAAAAAACAGCGAAGTAAAAGACAGTTTCAAAGCAAAAGGGTTAAAAGAAGCTAACGAAGTTCTTGACATTATGCGACTACCAAAGGAAGATCAATATGGTTATAATCGTCATATGGATAATTTGAGTTTAAAAGCAAGTGAAGCATTTTCTTTAAAATCGGAGGCAGAGTTTAAAGTTAGAGAAGATGAAAAATTAAAAAACACAATTGAAATTGCTTTAAACGCAATGAAAAATGGTGCAGAAAATGATTTTATATCAAAAATAACAGGATTGACAATTGAGAAAATACAGGAATTGAGAGGCGAAACGGATAATTAAATCTTCTGCCAACAAACGGTTTGCAAGATTGTGGGGTGAGTGCTTTTTTAGAAGCATTTGTGTATGGGTCTATCAAATTTTTAAACACGGAAAATTTCAAACAGAAACTCATAGACTTTGAAAATAAAATCCTGAATTTGTCAAAAATAAAGAAAGAAATTAAATAACTATCTTGTGAAACTTAACAAATACGATTTCAATTCATCGTATGTTTTAATTTTGATATTTATTTTTTCTTTATTCAAAACACTTTCAATTTGTTTAGGAATTTCTAATTTGATATTCAAAATAGGTTCAACAACATCTAAAAACTTTATGGGATGTGCCGTTTCTATAAATATTCCAATGCAGTTTTCGTGGTTTTGTAATTCGTGTTTTAAACCTAAATATCCAACCGCTCCGTGTGGTTCTGCGATATAATTGTTGTTTTTGTATATTTCTAATAATGCTTCCTTGGTTTGTTCATCGTTAAATGAAAACGAAGAAAAATCTTTTTTAAATTCCGTCAAATTGTTGTTATACATTTCTTGAATTCTGACAAAATTACTAGGATTTCCAACATCCATTGCGTTAGAAATAGTTGCTTTTGAAGGTTTCGGATTATATATTCCTGTCTCTAAAAATTCAGGTACCGTATCGTTTACATTGGTAGATGCTATAAAATGTTTGATGGGCAAACCCATTTTTTTTGCCAAAATTCCAGCACAAATATTACCAAAATTACCACTTGGACAAGAGAATATTATTGGTTTTTTCAAATGTTTCAGTTGCTTGTAGGCAAAGAAAAAGTAAAACATTTGTGGCAACCAACGGGCAATATTGATTGAGTTTGCCGAAGTTAAATTATTATTTTGCAATTCATCATCTATAAATGCTTTTTTAACCATATCTTGGCAATCATCAAAAACACCATCAACTTCGAGAGCTGTTATATTTCGTCCCAAAGTTGTCAATTGTCGTTCTTGAATATCACTTACTTTACCCGATGGATATAAAATTACAACATCAACACCAGTAACACCAAGAAAACCACTTGCAACAGCACCACCAGTATCTCCAGAAGTGGCAACCAAAACCGTGTTTTTATTCTCCTTCCTATCTTTGTTAAAATAACCCAAACAACGAGACATAAAGCGTGCTCCAACATCTTTGAAAGCCATTGTTGGACCATGATATAATTCGAGCGAATAAATATTTTTTTCCACTTTAACAGTTGGAAATTCAAAACACAAGGTTTCGAGAATAATTTGTTTTAAATTACTTTCGGGAATTTCATCGCCAACAAATTGTTTGATAACTTCAAATGCAATTTCAATATTAGAGTATTTTTCAATATTTGCAATAAAATCAATTGACAATTCAGTAATTTCTTCAGGAAAATACAAACCTTTATCTGGAGCCAATCCTTGAATAACGGCTTCTTTAAAAGAAACATTTGTTGCGGTTTTGTTTAAACTGTAATAATTCATAGTAATTGTGAGGCACGAAGCAATCTCGATTTTTAGATTTTAAATGAATCTCAAAAATTCTTAATTCGATAATTGCTTAATTCTTTTTTTGAGGTTACAAAAAATATTTTGTAAAGTTACAAAAAAAATATGGAACCTAAAAAGTTAGAAAATTTAACCTATCCCCCGAAAACCTATTTGATTATCCGCAAGGAATAAAAAAACCACAAATAGATTTAATTTAAAGTGTAATAAATTTGCAATAAAACGGTTTGTATTATATTTGTCCTCTAAATTCATTACAAATGAGATTTTTTTTTATTGTTTATTTTATTTTTACATCAACTTCAATTGTTTTTTCTCAAAATAATTTGTTATGGCAAGGTTATTATTCTTACAATCAAATTACAGAAATTTCTGAATCGCCAAATCAAATATATGCTGCTTCGCAAAATGCTGTTTTTAGTAAAAATAGTAACAATAATGAGGTTAAAACAATTACAACTATCGATGGTTTATCCGGCGAAAACATATCGGCAATGTATTACAGTGTTGATTTTAATAAAACATTAATTGGATATGAAAACGGATTAATTATTGTTGTCAATAATCAGGATCAAAGTACTTATAAAGCCATCGGAATTATTCAAAAACAGATTCCTAGCAATCTAAAAAAAGTTAATCATTTTATGGAACATAATGGTATGGTTTATGTTTCGTGCGATTTTGGTGTGGTTAAGTTTTTTATGAATAATTCAGAATTTGGGGATACCTATTTCTTTTCTCCATCAATTTCAAATTATGAAGCGGCTATACAAACTACTATTTTTAATAACGATATTTATGTAGTTACTAAATATAATGGTATAAAAAAAGCGGCTTTAAACAATCCAAATCTAAACGATTTTGCACAATGGCAGGTTTTTGACTCAGGTTTTTGGTTAGGAATTTGCACTGTAAATAATCAATTAGTTGGAGCAAATGCTAATAATAATTTGTATAAATTTACTGCAGGCACAACCGCTTTTTTTTATAGTTTGCCTTCATCGGTATTGGATTTCAGGGTTTATGACAGCCAATTAATTGCTACAACGGGTTCAAAAGCGGTTGTTTTTGACGGTTCGTTATTGCCAACTCATCAAATAGATAACACATCTATATTACCTACAATTCCAACATTTACTTGTGCAACCATCATTAATAATTTGGTGTACATTGGCACAAGAGAAAACGGAATTTATACAACAAACAACGGATTTAATTTTGAAAACATTACCCCAAACTCTCCTATCAGAAATGTAATTTTTAATGTAAGTGCTTCAACAAAGGGTTTATGGGCGGTTTATGGAGGATATAGTGGTGATTATAATCCATATACCTATAACAATTTTGGTACCGTAAACCAATATGGCATTAGTAAATTTGACGGAAATAACTGGAAAAACATTCCTTATAGCGAGGTATTAGGAGCAAAAGCCCTAACCAGAATAACCATAAATCCAAAAAACAGCAACCAAATTTATATCAGTTCAATGTTTTCGGGTTTATTAAAAATTGAAAACGATGTGGCAACAACATTGTACAACAACAGCAATAGTGGTATAGAATCCTTATCGGGAAACAACATAAACTTTTGGATAAACGCAGCCGCATTCGACAAAAAAGGAAATCTTTGGATTACAAATGCTAGGATTAATAATGGTTTAAAAGAGTTTAAAACCGATGGTACTTGGCTATCAGTACCAATGGCACCTATATCTCCAGCATCAGGAGGAGTAGGAGGTTATTTAGATTCTGATTATGGCAATATTGTTATTGATAAAAACGGTACAAAGTGGCTTTCGAGTTCAAAAAATGGTGTTATTGGATATAATGAAAATGGCAATGTTTATAAAAAAATGACCTTTGGTTCAGGCAACGGAAACCTTCCGTCAATTGATGCTAGAGTTGTTGCGTTAGACAATAAAAACCAACTGTGGATAGGAACTACAAACGGTTTACGGGTATTGTCAAGCATTGATAATTTTAATTCAAGTACACAAATAAATGCCAATTCTATTATTATTTTAGACGATGGATTAGCACAAGAGCTTTTATATGAACAATGGATAACCGATATTGTAGTTGATGGTGCTAACAGAAAATGGATTTCAACAAATAATTCGGGGGTGTTTTTGTTATCTTATAACGGGCAAGAAACCATTTATCATTTTACGACCGCAAACTCACCATTGCCGAGTGATTCTGTATTAGATCTTGAGATAGATGGGGCAACTGGCGAGGTTTTTATGGCTACTATAAAAGGGATGATTTCATTTAAAGGGGTTTCTACTAAAGCAAGTGATAGTCTGGATAATGTTTTTATCTATCCAAATCCTGTTCGACCAGAATTTGAAGGAACTGTAAAAATTAGTGGATTGATTGACAAAGCCAATATTAAAATTACTGATATTGAAGGAAATTTGGTTCACGAAACCACATCGGCAGGAGGCACAATAGAATGGGATACTACCGCTTTTGGTAAATATAAAGTAGCTTCTGGGGTTTATATGGTATTTATTGCCGCATCAGACGGTAGCCAAACTAAAGTTAAAAAAGTAATGATTGTTAGATAAAAAACTAATTTTTAGGACCTACCTTAAGTCAAATAATTATTGCAACTATTACAATAGAAAACAAATACTTGCAAGAAAAAATCATTTTAAAAGTTGAACAAATTTTGAAAACAAAATAAAAACTTACGAAACCAACATAACAATTTGGTTTATCAATTATATAACCCGACCCAAAAAGAAATTAATATTGTAGAAGGAGTAATTTATAAAAAAATCTTTTCCACATTTATACTAAAATTTAAAAACCCTATTTTTGTACCAAATAATTCATAACTAAAAAAATGTATTCAACAATAAAACAACATCTTCAGAAAGAACTTCAAACGATTGAAGACAATGGGATTTACAAAACCGAACGAATTATAACTTCTCCGCAAGGGGCAGCAATAACGGTTAATGGAAAAACGGTTTTAAATTTTTGTGCCAATAATTATTTAGGATTATCCTCTCATCCAGAGGTAATTCAGGCAGCAAAAAACACGCTGGATAGTCATGGTTTTGGTATGTCTTCAGTCCGGTTTATTTGTGGCACACAGGATATTCATAAAACATTGGAACAAAAAATAGCCCATTTTTATGGAACCGAAGATACTATTTTATATGCTGCCGCTTTTGATGCCAATGGCGGTATATTCGAACCACTTTTGAACGAGGAGGATTGTATTATTTCGGACTCTTTAAACCACGCATCAATTATTGATGGGGTTCGATTATGTAAAGCCGCTCGATACCGATATGAAAATTCTAACATGGCAGATTTAGAGCAACAATTAATTAAGGCAACCGAGGTAGGAACTCGATTTAAACTAATTGTTACCGATGGTGTTTTCTCAATGGATGGTGTTGTTGCTCCATTAGATAAAATTTGCAATTTGGCAGATAAATACGATGCAATGGTAATGGTCGATGAATGCCATGCCGCAGGTTTTATTGGACAAACAGGAAAAGGAACGATGGAAGTCAAAGGCGTTATGGGCAGGGTTGATATTATTACGGGAACGCTTGGCAAGGCACTTGGCGGAGCAATGGGTGGTTATACAACTGCTAAAAAAGAGATTATCGAAATCTTGCGTCAGCGGTCTCGTCCATATTTATTTTCAAATTCATTAGCACCTGCCATTGTTGGGGCATCGATTAAAGTCTTTGAATTGTTAGAAAAAGACAATTCCTTAAGAGATAAATTAGAATGGAATACCAACTATTTTAAAAACGGAATTAAAGCCGCAGGTTTTGATATTATTGATGGCGATTCGGCAATTGTTCCTGTAATGCTTTACGACGCTAAATTGTCTCAAAGAATGGCAAACGATTTGCTTATAGAAGGTATTTATGTTATAGGTTTTTTCTATCCAGTTGTACCAAAAGACAAAGCCAGAATAAGGGTTCAATTATCAGCGGCTCACGATAAAGAACATCTTGACCAAGCCATTGAGGCATTTATTAAAGTTGGAAAAAACCTAAAAGTTATATGATATAGAACAGTGGGAAGTTGGTAGAGATAGACTCAATTTTGATTATTAGTGTTTTTTACAAAAAATATTATTTAACCCAAATTACGCATTAAAAAAAGTTTCGTTCCCAACCTTTGCTAAAAGTATCCAAAAACTTAAAAAAACGGTCAGAAAAGATAAATTCAAACCGTTTTTTTTGTATTCTAATTATGTGTTTTTCATAAATTCTTCCGCCTTTGCAACCATATTGTAACTGCCACAAAAAAACGGTACTCGTTGGTGCAATTCAGTGGGCTGAATTTCCATTATTCGACCAAAACCATCGCTTGCTTTCCCACCTGCTTGTTCTGTAATAAATGCCATAGGATTACATTCATAAAGAAGTCTTAATTTTCCTTTTGGTGCTTTAGAACTTGTGGGATAAATATAAATACCTCCTTTTATCATATTTCTATGAATATCAGATACTAAACTGCCAATATATCTTGAGGTGTATGGACGATCATCCTCTTCAAGTTGACAATATTTTAAGTAATTTTTTACACCCTGCGGAAAATGAACATAGTTTCCCTCATTTATAGAATAGATTTTTCCGTCTTTATTAAATTTCATATTTGGATGCGACAAATAAAATGTTCCTATTGCGGGATTTAAAGTAAAGCCATTTACACCGTGTCCTGTGGTATAAACTAACATTGTAGAAGTGCCATAAATAACATATCCAGCAGCTACTTGTTGGGTGCCTGGTTGTAAAAAATCTTCAATAGCAACGGGGGTTCCAATTGGGGTTTTTCTTCTAAATACTGAAAAAATTGTTCCTACCGAAACATTTACATCAATATTAGAAGAGCCGTCTAATGGATCCATTAAAACAACATATTTGCTGTTATGGTTTTGGTCTGAACCTGCAACAGTTATAAAATCGTCATTTTCTTCAGATGCTATACCGCAAACTATCTCTCTATTGACTAATGTTTGGATAAAAATCTCGTTGGCATAAACATCTAATTTCTGTTGGTCTTCGCCCTGAATGTTTTGTTCTCCAGCGGCACCAATAATATCAACCAATCCAGCCTTGTTTACCTTATAATTAACAACCTTTGCGGCAAGCCTAATCGAGTTAATAATTCTTGATAATTCTCCTGATGAATATTGAAATTCATTTTGATTCTCTATAATGAATTCTCCAAGTGTTCTATTGCGTTCTTCCATTTTTATAAGATAGTTGTAGTTTACTTGCAAATGTAAATATTATAACGCTATAAACAATATTTTTGTTATTTTTGCTAAAAAAATTATGATTATCCGCCTTGCCAAACCCGAAGATATGAAAGCAGTTTTGGATTTAATTCAAGAATTAGCAATTTTTGAAAAAGAACCTGATGCAGTAATTATAACCGTTAATGATTTAATTCGTGACGGATTTTCGCAACAACCTTTGTTTCATTGTTTTGTAGCAGAAATTGAGACTAAAATAGTTGGAATAGCCTTGTTTTATTATAGATATTCTACTTGGAAAGGGAAAACGATCCATTTAGAAGATTTAATTGTAACGAAAAAAAACCGAGGACAAAATATAGGCAATTTACTCTATAAAAAAGTTTTAGAACAGGCATATAATGAAGGAGTTAAGCGTGTAGAATGGAATGTTTTAGACTGGAACAAACCAGCAGTTGATTTTTATGAAAAATCGGGAGCAAAAATTTTACCAGACTGGCGAGTGGTACAAATGGATGGACAAGGTTTAGAATTTATTTGTAATAAGTCTTAAATTTTTATTTCTAAAACTATGAGAATATTCAAATTTGGCGGTGCTTCTATAAAAGATGCTGAAGGTATAAAAAATTTGTGTACTATTTTGCAAACCGTTGGCTACAGCAATGTTTTATTAGTCGTTTCGGCTATGGAAAAAACCACAAACGCACTCGAAATAGTGGTTAAAAATTATTTTGATCAATCAAAAGATTTGCAAGCCTCGATACAAGAAGTAAAGAAATACCATAATCAAATAGTATTAGATTTATATAACAATTCAGAAAATAAAGTTTTTAGTGCTTTAAATGAGTTGTTTTTGTCGTTAGATTATTTTTTATCTCATAATAAATCGCCCAATTACAGTTTTGTTTATGATCAAGTGGTTAGTTTTGGCGAATTGATTTCGACCACAATTTTATCGCATTATTTGAATGATAGTAATATTTTAAATACTTGGATTGATGTTAGAGATTTAATATCAACCGATGAAAACTATCGAGATGCCGAAGTTAATTGGGAAACTACACAGGATAAAATCAAGAAAAAGATTAACCCAAAAACATTAAATATTACACAAGGTTTTATTGGTGCTAATCAAAATGGTTTTACTACAACATTAGGTCGGGAGGGATCTGATTATACTGCTGCAATTTTTGCTTATTGTTTAAATGCCGATAGCGTTACTATTTGGAAAGATGTGCCTGGTGTACTAAATGCTGACCCTCGATATTTTGAAAACACAATATTATTGAACCAAATTTCGTATAAAGAAGCCATAGAGTTTGCTTTTTATGGTGCTAGTGTTATTCACCCAAAAACTTTACAACCATTACAAAAAAAAGAAATTCCGTTGTTTGTAAAATCGTTTTTAAACCCAACATTAGCAGGAACTGCTGTTTCTAAAGGTACCGATTTAGAACCTCATATACCTTGCTTTATTGTCAAAAAAAATCAATTATTACTATCACTTTCGTCAATAGATTTTTCGTTTATTATAGAAGAGAATATTAGCGAAATTTTTAGCCTCCTACATCAATATAAGATAAAAGTTAGTTTAATACAAAATTCAGCGATTAGTTTTTCGGTTTGCGTTGATGATAAGTTTGATAATTTTAACGAACTAAAAAAAGTTCTCTCTAAAAAATTCAGAGTTTCCTACAATGAAAATGTATCTCTTTATACCATTCGTCATTTTGACGAAAATGCAGCTCAATTGGTAACCAATAATAAAACTGTTTTATTAAAACAAATTAGCCGAGAAACGATGCAAATTGTTAGCAAAGAATCCTAAAAATCTCTTTTATTAAAAGAAACACCCCAAAAAGCAATTGCCTTTTGGGGTGTTTTATTAATCATTTTTGATGTTTTTCACAAACAACAATTAGAATTTATAAGCAATTCCGAAGTTCCAAGTTCTACCGAAACCGAAATATACATTATTTGCTGTTGCAACACCTTTATATAACGCACCTTGTTGCTCATAAGTTGTACCGCCAGATTTTATATCATTTGCAAAAATATTACTTCTAGATTCTGCAATATAAACCTCATCTAAAACATTGTTTACATTTAAACGGAAATTAACTGAATCCGCTTTGTCTTTTCCAACAGGTAATTTAAAAGAGAAACCAGCGTCCATTAAACCATAAGACGGTAATTCTAAAGTTCCTTTGTTAGTAGTAGTTGTAAAAGCAGCACTTGGACTTATAGCAGCATACAATTTATCTACCATTCTGTAATTAGCATCTAAACTTAAATTTTCAATAACTTCATAAGAGGCACCTAAACTAGCCGTCATTTGAGCAGCATCTCCAACTTTTACACCGTCTAAATATAATATTTTTGGAGTTGTTCCTGCAAATGGATTTCCTGAAGCATCATATACATTACTTATACTTGTGTCTTTGTACTCCCAGTTTCCCACAGATACCATACCATTAATATGCAATTTATCAATTGGTTTTGCGTTGATTTCAAGCTCTACACCAGTGTGAACTTCTCCAACTCCTGTAAAGTCAAAATAACCTCCTACATTTAATGAACTAGCATCTGAAATTCTGAAATATCTATCTTTCCATGTTGTGTAATACGCATTAAGATTTGCTGTGAATTTTGAGGTTCTAAAACCATATCCAACTTCAAAAGACATTACTTTTTCATTGGTTAAATTAGTATTTAAAACAGATGCGTTATTTGGATATACTGTTCCAAAATTTGGTTGTTTTGAATAAACACCTCCATTTACAAAAATATTCATATTTTCATTCAAATTGTAATTAACGCCACTTTTTGCATTGTATCCTAGAATATTTTCAAAACTAGTCTCTGATAATGGATTTGACGCTAAATATTTAAAATGATCAACTCTTTGAAAACCTTGTTGAGAAATAGAACCTTGTACAAATGCTGAAAGTTCATCTTTAGAATATTCTAATTGTGTAAACGCACCATACCATCTTACATTTCCATCGTTATTGTATGATATTTTTTCTTGATCTTTTACATTAACAAATGGATTTAAACTTGGAGTTGAAGCATAAGTATTTGTTAAAACTCTATTAGGATTGTTAACATCCGAATTGTCTTTAAATTTACTTGCACCTAATAAGTCGCTAATTGTTGTATAATGGTATCCTGAATAGGTTCTTGCATCTATACCAAAATCTAATGTCAATTCGTTGGTTAATTTTTTATTCAAATTGATAACCGTTCCATACCAGTCGTGCGAATTTACAGAATTTATTCTTGAAATACCTGTTGATAAATCGGTTGCAGAACCTGAAGAAAAACTATTTTGATATGATCCAGCAGTTTGTGTTCTAATTCCTTGAGAAGTTGCAAGACCTGAATTCCAAGCTTGAATTAAATCATAATCTACTAATCCATTAGCAGTTCTTGTTAATGTAGAATAATTTTTACCTTTTATACCTCCAGTTCCATTAGATCCACCTCCACGACCCCATGAGCCATAAAATACAGTAGATAATTTAGTTGTTTCATTAAATTTATAATCCCAGTTGATAGATGCAATTGGTTTGTGGTAATAGTTTCTTCTCATATTATACTCTTCGCCATTCAAATAACCCCAGTCTGGATTGTATTGTCTGTTTGGCTCATCAACACCGTTACCATATTTTATTGCATCTGCAATAGATACATTTCCAAAACGATTATGGTGCCATTGTGGTGCTCCTGTAAAAGTGAATTGAATATCACTTTTTGGACTAAATTCATACCCTAAAGCAATATAATAATTTCCTGCTAATCCTTTTGTTCCATCTACATAACCATCTCCATAAGTTTGTCCTAATAATACAGATGCTGAAAGACCGTTTTTCATTTTACCAGTATTGTAAGAAACCTGATTTTTTATGTAATTGTCATTACCAATTGTAGATGATAATCTACCACCTTCTTTCATATCAGAAGTTCGTGTGATGAAATTTATTGTTCCACCCACAGATGAAATTGCTAATTTTGATGAACCTAAACCTCTTTGAACTTGTAAAGCAGAAGTAACATCTCCTAAACCTGCCCAGTTACTAAAATATACTTTACTGTTTTCCATATCATTAACAGGAACTCCATTAACTAAAACAGCAATATTCTCTTGAGAAAATCCACGAATGTTTATTCTTGAATCCCCAAATCCACCACCAGATTTTGAAGTATAAACAGAAGGGGTATTTGCTAATAATTCCGGAACTTCTTGGTTTCCACCTTTTGCTTGGATTTCAGCAGCTCTAATGGTTGATACCGCAACAGGTGTCTTTCTTGTTTTTGCAACATCTACTACCGTACTTTTAACTACCACCTCATCAAGATCTGTGGCTAAAAGTGCTAATTTAATGGTGCCTAAATCAGTTGCTTCACCACTTTTTGCAGAGAAAGCTAGTGTTTTTGATTGATAACCTACTGATGATACAACTATTGTTCCTGTTGCTGTAGTAGCGTTTACAGTAAATTTTCCGTCAATGTCAGTTGAAGTTCCTGTTTTTGAGCCTTTGATAATTACATTTACACCTGGTAATCCTGTATTGTTTTCGGCATCTACAACTTTTCCTTTAATTTTTCCTTGACCAAACGATGCGGTTGCGGCCAATAAAAGTAAGCTAAAAAATAATTTTTTTGCAATTTTTTTCATGATAAATTTGTTTGTTAAATTTTATACAAAACTCATTCTTTTTGACATTTTCAATGTTAAGGAATTGTTAAGAAAGGAATCTTTTTTGTTACTATTTTGTTAAAGTTCAATTATTTATCATTTATTTATTTATTATGAAATAATTTAATAAAAATGTTGTGGAATTGTCATGTTTATTAACTTTTTTGGCATCAATTTCTGATAAAATAGAATTTGCCAACTGTTTTCCTAGTTCGACACCCCATTGGTCATAGCTAAATATATTCCAAATTATTCCTTGAACAAATATTTTATGTTCGTAAATAGCTATTAAAGAGCCTAAACTTTCAGGAGTTAATTGATTGATTAATATAGTGTTTGTAGGTTTATTTCCTGCAAATGTTTTGAAAGGTAATAAAAATTCGGCTTTTCCTGTCGAATAATCATTTTTAGTAAATTCGGCAGTTACTTGATTGGTGTTTTTTCCGTTTAATAAAGCTTCTGTTTGTGCAAAAAAGTTGCTCATCAATTTGTTATGATGGTTTTCATCTTCATATAATGGTTTTATAAATCCGATAAAATCAGCAGGAATTAATTTTGTTCCTTGATGTATTAATTGAAAAAATGCGTGTTGGGAATTGCTTCCTGGCTCGCCCCAAATTATTGTACCAGTCTGATAATCAATGCTATTTCCATCTCTATCTATGCTTTTTCCGTTGCTTTCCATAATGCCTTGTTGCAGGTATGGGGCTAATTTTTGTAAATATTGAGAATAGGGTATAATCACTTCGCTTTCGGCATCAAAAAAGTTGTTGTACCAAACGGATAATAAGGCTAAAACAACAGGAATGTTTGTGTCAAATTCGGCTTGACTAAAATGTTTATCGGCCTGATTGGCTCCTTTTAGTAGTTTATCGAAATTATCGAAACCTACTGCTAAACTAATTGATAATCCTACTGCAGACCAAAGTGAAAATCGTCCTCCAACCCAATCCCACATTGGAAAAATATTGTTTGGATTGATACCAAAAGCCGTTACATTTTTAATATTTGTAGATACCGCAACAAAGTGTTTTTCTATATCGGTTTGTGTAGCTGTTTTTAGAAACCACTTTTTTATAGTTTCAGCGTTTGTTAGCGTTTCTTGTGTGGTAAAAGTTTTAGAAACAATTACAAAAAGAGTGGTTTCTGGGTTTAGTTTTTTGATGGTTTCGTTTATGTGGTCGCCATCAATATTTGATACAAAATGAAGCGTTAGATGGTTTTTGTAATACTTTAATGCTTCAACAACCATTGCAGGACCAAGGTCTGAACCTCCAATACCTATATTCACAATATCAGTAAATGATTTGTCTGTATATCCTTTTCGGTCTCTATTAATTATTTCATTTGTAAAGTTTTTTATTTTGTTTTTTACTTCAAAAATTTCAGGAATAACATTAACGCCATCAACCAAAATTTTTTCATCTTCTGTAGCTCTTAAAGCCGTGTGCAAAACTGCTCTTTCTTCGGTTTTATTAATAATATCTCCTTCAAAATATTTGTTTATGGCATCTTTCAAATTAACCTCTTTTGCTAATTTAAGTAACAAACTCATTGTTTCTTGATTGATAATATTTTTAGAATAATCAACTAAAAAATCATTCCATTTGATGTGAAATTTTTCGGCTCGATTTTCATCTTCAACAAATGATTCTTTTGTTGAAAAGCATTTCATTTCATTAAAATGCTGTTGCAATTTTTGCCAAGATTCTGTTTTTGTAGGATTTGTGTTTTGTAATGACATTGTTTTTTGCTGCTTTTAATTTATTTTAATTTCGCCAATATTTAACTCGATTGCTGGTTTATTTTGTTCAAAAAGGCGGGCAGCAAACGGTCCTTTTAATTCAATCGTATCGTTTTTCAATTCAAGCCAACTTCCTTCCCGAAGTCCTAAAACTGGTATTTTATTAAATTGATGAAACTCTTTTATTCTTGTTTCACGAGTTTCGCCCATATGTTTGTCTTGTAAATTTGCATCCATATAATGTGGGTTCAAATTGAAATTTATAATTTTCATGGTTTCAAAACTCGGCGGATAAACGATAGGCATATCATTGGTGGTTTGCATACTTACACCCGCAATATTACTCCCTGCACTGCTGCCAAGATAGGGTGTTCCAGAATTAATTGCATTTGATAAAATTGACATAATTTTATTGTCGTGCATTTGTTTTACCAACAAAAATGTATTGCCACCGCCAGTAAAAATTCCTTCGGCTTGGTTGATTGCTTTTTCAAAATCATCAAATTGATGTAATCCAATTACTTTTTTATTGATTTTTAAAAATGCTTTTTCTACCATTTTTGTATAATCATCGTGTGATAATCCGCTGGCTCTTGCAAAAGGTATAAAAAGTATCGTCTGACAATTTTTGAATAGAATTTCTAATTCAGGCAAAAGATATTCTAAATATTCGCCTCCGTAAATGGTTGATGTGCTGGCAATAATTGCGTTTTTAACCATTATAATTGTTTTTTGAATAAATCATTTGTAACATATTATTTACCGAAAGTGTTTCTTTCCAAAGTTTTCGGTTTGCTAATTGCAAATTTATAAAATCTTTTTCAGTTAATTTTTCATGAAAATTGGCAACAATTTGAGCAATATTTTTTCTGTCTTTCCAATCAACCCAAACGGTATGATTTTTCCAATTTATTTCTTCTTCAAACGGCAACAAGCAATTTGTGTTTACAAAAATTGGGATTTTTCCCATTAACAAGGTTTCATAAAATCGAACAGAGAAATTTCCAGCTCCACGAACACACAAAATATAATCGGAGTTTTTAATATTGTCGTAATATTCGAGAGTTGTTTTATGTAAATCTTCTGACGATTTTGCACCAGCACGATAATTTTTA
>DYPB01000051.1 GCA_020720185.1 Flavobacterium psychrophilum
AAATTTTAATAAAAATTAGCTTAAAGCCTAATGCTTAAAGCCTATAGCGGAAAATATGGCTAAAATAAAAACTTCTCATTTTTGTCAGGCTTGTGGGGCTCAATATGCTCGTTGGCAAGGACAATGCAACTCTTGTAAAGAATGGAATACCATCGTTGAGGAAATTATCCAAAAAGAAGATAAAGCAGCTTGGAAGAGTGAGTCTTCTTCGAAATCTATTGTGTCAAAACCATTGTTAATCAATGAGATAGATAGTACGCAAGAGGTTAGAATGAACACTTGCGATGGAGAATTGAATAGAGTTTTAGGTGGTGGTATTGTACCTGGTTCTTTAATCCTTTTGGGTGGCGAACCTGGTATTGGAAAAAGTACTTTGTTGCTACAAATTTCGTTAAAATTACCTTATAAAACCTTGTATGTTTCGGGCGAAGAAAGTCAAAAACAGATAAAAATGCGTGCCGAAAGAATTACACCAAACGGTGATAATTGTTATATTTTAACAGAAACTAAAACCCAAAACATTTTTAAACAAATTGAAAGTATTGAACCGCAAATTGTAATTATTGATTCGATACAAACCCTTCATACTGATTATATTGAGTCGTCTCCAGGTAGTATTTCTCAAATTAGAGAATGTACTGCCGAGCTGATAAAATTTGCAAAAGAAACCAATGTTCCTGTAATTTTAATAGGACATATTACCAAAGATGGTAGCATTGCTGGACCTAAAATTTTAGAACACATGGTCGATACTGTATTGCAATTTGAAGGCGATAGAAACCATGTTTATAGGATTTTGCGGTCGTTAAAGAACCGTTTTGGCTCTACGGCAGAGTTAGGTATTTATGAAATGTTGGGCAGTGGTTTAAGAGAAGTTTCTAATCCTTCAGAAATATTAATTTCTCATAAAGATGAGCAACTTTCAGGCACAGCAATTGCTTCAACACTTGAGGGAATGCGTCCGTTGATGATTGAAATTCAAGCACTTGTAAGCACGGCAGTTTATGGAACTCCACAACGAAGCACAACAGGATATAATGCTAAACGATTGAATATGATTTTGGCAGTTTTAGAAAAAAGAGCTGGTTTTCGTTTGGGTGCAAAAGATGTTTTTTTGAATGTAACTGGCGGAATATCAGTAGATGACCCTGCATTAGATTTATCGGTTGTGGCTGCTATTTTATCTTCAAATGAAGATATTCCTGTGAATAAAGATTTTTGTTTTGCTGGCGAAGTAGGTTTGTCTGGCGAAATCCGTCCTGTTAATCGTGTGGATCAACGGATTCAAGAAGCAGAAAAATTAGGTTTTTCTTCTATTTTTGTATCTAAATATAATAAAATTGTTTTAAAAAACACTGCAATCAAAATTGAGTTGGTAGCTAAAATTGAAGATGTAGCAGAGCAACTTTTTGGATAAATTTCACTAAAATTATTTTGAAATGGTATCGGTTGCTATCGAATCTTTTTCTATTAAACCCTGTGGTACAATGTTTTGCTTTAAAACGATGGCATTGTTTAATACAAATGGTTTGGGCATCATCCAGTTTTGTCTTTTTATTACTTTTAGCTCTGTACTTGAAAGTAAATCGAAGGAACTTTCCATTAATTCCATTTCTAAATTTTTTGTGGCATCAATACTAAATTCCATCTCTAATGGAATATTATCAACTACATAATAGCTTAAAATCTTTCGTTCGTTGGCATCAAATTTTGATGATTTTTTATCTAATTTGTTTTCACCATTGGCTTTAAAGTTTTTAAAATTCAAATTGCTATTGGCAAAGATATCATATCTGTTTACTTTTCTGTTTGGGGTAATTTTTATTTTCAAAAACCGTCTGTTTCCTGCAATGCTGTCTGAAATAAATTCGATAGTTGGTTTTTTTATACTAATTAATGGTGCAAAATTTGAATAGGTAAACTCTGAATGATATTTGCTATACAATTGATTTTCTTTTAATTCGGTAGCTTTTTGAGGTTTGTCTCCTAAATAAGTTTTAGTCCATTCGTCTAAATTTGTATCATAAGTGGTCCAAAAAGCTTTGTTTTTTTCTAAATCATAAACATACAATAAACTGTTTGGTTTGGCTTTTCCTGGTTCAAAATCAGAATTAATATGAGCATCTATGAAAAAGGAAAATGAGGTTATTAGTAGTAATATAATCCAAATTCGTTTGTGGGTAAATAGATTAAAAATGGGTAGCATAATTGTGAATAATAAGGCAATAAGAATTGAACTTCCAAACATAATTTTTAGCCCTAATCCTACGGGAAACATCGCTATAAATGGTACAAATATGATTAGTGCTGGTATTGAGAGTACAAGGTTTAGTATGAGATTTGTTTTTTCTGTAAAAACATAATATCCTAAAATTATAAGTCCAAAAAACACAGGAATAATAAAAAATCCTGCTCCTTTTAATTTTATTGCAATGATAAGATTAATGATAATCCAAACAAACATTGGTGCAATAAAGTTGTTCATTGTTGTGGTTTTATCTGATAGTTTTTCGTAAACATAAAAGCAAATTGCAATACTTATTAATGAGAAAAACATCATATAATTATGTCCGTTGTAAGTAAATCCTTGCAAAATTTCATTGTATTCAGGATAAATTAACAATATGGTTTTCCATCCTACAAAAGTTACAATTCCTACAAAAAATATTGAAGCAAAGAACCACAAAAAGCCTTTTCCAATTTCGGAGGGGTTTAAAACTCTTTTTGCAATTCCAAAATAAGTAAATCCTATAAATAAGGAGATAGCAAGAATCCATAAAGGCAAAACCCAATCAAAAGGGTAATAAAAAAAGGTGAACGGAGCATTAAAATAAACAAAATCTTGAGTTGTTGTTAGTTTATTTAAATTTGTATTCGAGAAGTATTTTAGCATTGGCATTAAATAACTTCTATTATGTTCAATAGTTTTTGGGTCTAAATGTGCTAAATCATCTTGTGCAGTATGATAATTAAAATGATTGTCGATAAATGCAAAATTAAAACCTTGAATATTTCCGTTTTCTCTAAAAACTGTTAAATCGGTATCATTTGGCAATATTTTATAAATACTGTACATCAATGAATTTGCTGTTGGAAAACTTGGATTCGATTTTGCAAAAGCACTTATTAATGCAGCATTTCCTTTGTTGGATTCCATAAGCATATAACTGGGTCCTGCGGTACCTCTGGCTTCAAAATTTATAGCCAATCCTATTTTTTTTGCCCATTGATGTTTGGTTACAAAAAGCGCTGCTCCGTTTAATCCTAATTCTTCAGCATCTGTAAAAAGGATAATTATGTCGTTTTTATGTTTCGTTTTGTTGTGCAAAAATGCTCTAACGCCTTCAATAATTGTTGCTATTCCGCTGGCATCATCGGCGGCTCCGTGCGAAAACGAATGCGGAGCACTATCATAATGAGATAATAAAAGTAATGCCTTTCCGTTTGATGTTTTTGGATTCGAACCTTTTATTTTTGCAATTATATTTTTAGATTTGGTTAAAACGCCCCATTCAGTTATCGAAAAACCCTCTTGAACGCTAACCTCTAATCCTAATTTTCTTAGTTCATGGAATACATAATTTGCCACTAAATCATGATTGGCGGAACCTATGTAATGTGGTTTTGCCGATATGTTTTTTACAATTTTTAAGGCTCTATGGGTTGAAAATTCTGATAATTTAGTGTTTTTAGAAATATTTTGTGGCGTCAAACTATAAACTATAAAATACAGTATACTAGCAATTAAAGTGCTTATTATTAGAGTTTTAAGAAAATTTTTCATTATTTTATTTCATTCATTTACACTGTTTTTATTTAAAGATTAAATACCTGTAATCATAATTTCTGTCTGTTGGATAGATTTTACTCGTGGGCATTTTACTTTTTATAAAGGTTGTAAATATATGAAATTATTTTATTTTTTTGTAAGAAATAAATATAGGTTTAATGTTGTAGTAAAAAGTCCAAAATAAGACACTCTCAAAACCATAGATGGTTTACATACCGCTTCTAATTGCTTCAACGGGGTCAAGTTTTGAGGCTGATATGGCTGGTAATATTCCTGAAATAACTCCTATTATAATAGAAATTCCCGTGCCAAGTATAATGTTTCCTGCCCCCAATACAAATTCAAAATCTACAACATTTGTTAATATTAAGGCTATTATCCAAACTAAAAGCAGTCCGAATGCACCACCAAAGAAGCAAAGAATTATAGCTTCAAATAAAAATTGAAACATAATAAATCTGTTTTTTGCTCCTAACGATTTTTGAATTCCTATCAAGTTTGTTCTTTCTTTTACTGATACAAACATAATGTTAGCAATGCCAAAACCACCTACTAATAAAGAAAAAATACTAATAATCCAACCACCTGATTTTAATCCCGAAATTATTCCATCTAACATATCAGTAAAACCAGAAAGAACATTGATAAAAAAATTGTCTATATCTCCTGTTTTTAAGGAGCGAAGATTTCTTAAATTTTGAGTAAGCATTCCTTTATATGCCTCAATATCAATATCTTTTTGGGGTTTTAGAACAATAACAGGAGTTAAAAAATCGGTATTATCGCCGTAAGATTTTCTTAAAAAATTTGAAGGAATAAAAATTGAAGTATCATCGCTGTCGCCAAAAAGCCCAGCGCCTTGTTTTTTTAATACTCCAATAACTGTAAACTTTTGTCCATATAAACGAACAGTTTGATTTAGAGGATCATAATTTTCAAATAATGAATTGGCAACATCGTGTCCTAAAACAATAAGCGGAATACCTGAATTAGATTCAGATTCATTAAAAAACCGACCCGATTTGAAATCCATCTTCTGGATATCGTCAAACTCATCTGATACTGGAACAACATTAACACTTGAGGCTATTTTATCTTCAAATTTTACATTTTCGGGTTTCGTAAAATACTGGAAACAAACATTTTCAGTATCATCTATATTATTTTTTAAAAACAGATATTCTTCATACGAAACATTAGGAAATTGTTCTCTTTTCCATCGTGGAATTGCACTTGGTCCAAATGAGAACCGCATCAAATAGATGGTATTTTTATCAAGACTACTCAAATCTTTTTTTATTTTTCTGTCTAATGAATCAACCGCAGCAAGCACAGCAATTATAGAAAAAATACCAATAGTAACACCTAATAACGACAAAAAAGTACGCAATTTATTCATCCGTAAGGCATTTGTTGCAAAACGAAAACTTTCTTTTATTAGTCTGATATAAACGAGCATAATTTCTTATTTTTCATTTGTAAAATTGAATAAAATATATTCAAAAAATAATTTAATTGCATAAATAAGTAGCATTTAATTATTTTTGTTACAAAATTACATAAAAAACAGTAATTTTGCCTCGAATTTTTATTTCTTAAAATGTTAATTTTCGACAAAAAAGACCATTTAATTGCACATTTAAGAGCCTTTTTGGAAACTGAAAAAACAATTGGTTTTGTTCCAACAATGGGAGCTTTGCATCAAGGACACTTATCATTATTGCAACAATCACTTGATAACAATGAGGTTACAGTTTGCAGTATTTTTGTAAACCCCACTCAATTTAACAACCCCGATGATTTAAAAAAATATCCTAGAACATTAGATAACGATGTTGAAAAAATAAAAACAGTTTCGAATACAATTATTGTATATGCTCCTGCGGTTGATGATATTTATGAAGGTGTTACTACTTCTAAATCATATGATTATGACGGTTTGGAAAATCAAATGGAAGGAAAACACCGTCCAGGACATTTTAATGGAGTAGGAACAATTGTAAAGATGCTATTTGAAATCGTAAAACCTACAAATGCTTATTTTGGCGAAAAAGATTTTCAGCAATTACAGATTGTAAAGAAATTGGTAGAAAAACATAAAATACCAGTAAAAATAATAGGTTGTCCAATTCTTAGAGAATCAAATGGCTTGGCAATGAGTTCTAGGAACGAGCGATTGACCCCCGATGAAAAAGAGCGTGCAAAAATAATTTATGAATCATTATTAGTAGCAAAAAAGGCGTTTAATGAGAAAGGAATCCCATTAGATTCCATTTTTGGCAGGATATCAAAATCATTTAAAAAAAATCAGGATTTTAAATTAGAATATCTTGAAATTGCAGATGAAGTTACACTTTTGCCTTGTTTAAAACGAAGTTATAAAAAAAAATTTAGAGCATTTATTGCCGTTTTTATTAGAGATATTCGATTGATAGACACCATTTCATTATAAAGAATTACAAATAAACAAATATTATATACGGATGAAAATTGAAGTTTTAAAATCAAAAATACACCGAGTAAAAGTTACTGATGCAAATTTGAATTATGTAGGAAGTATTACCATTGACGAGGCCTTGATGGAAGCCTCTAATCTTATTGCAGGCGAAAAAGTTGTGATAGTAAACAATAATAATGGTGAACGATTTGAAACCTATATAATAAAAGGCGAACGAAATTCAGGAACAATAACCCTTAATGGTGCTGCCGCTAGAAGAGTTCAGGTTGATGATATAATAATCATTATATCGTATGCTATTTTAGATTTTGAAGAGGCAAAAACATTTAAACCTTGGATTATTTTTCCAAACGAAAATAATAAACTCTAAAACAATTCCTTTGAAAAATAAAATCAAAAACCTTGCGGCAGTTTTTATCCCTATTCTATTAGGTGCAGCATTAACTTATTATACCTACATTTCGTTTACTGAACCACAACGAGAGCAAATGAAAGGGTATTTTGTATCTGCTAATTATAACTTTGTTTTGATATCGTTTTTTTGGGCTACAATAAGTTATGCGTTAAGGGCTTATAGATGGAAATATACGCTAAATCAAATTGGTGTAGAATCCAATTTTAAACTCAATTTTCTTGCAGTTTCCATAGGATATTTCATCAATTTATCCATCCCCAGAAGCGGCGAATTCTCTCGAGCTTTAATCATAAAAAAATATCAAAATGCCTCATTCGATAAAATTTTTGGAACAATTATTGCCGAGAGGATTGTGGATTTTTTAATACTCTTGTTCTTCATATTTTTAGCAATTGCCGTCGAATTTTCTACCTTAAAAAACTTCCTAATTCAATACATTCCAATATCAAAATTATTAATACTAATAGGAGTTTCTATCGTTTTGTTTATCAGTGGATTATTTGTTTATAAATATTCTAAACATAAATTTATTTTACTACTAAAAGACAAAGTAGAAGGCCTAAAAGAAGGCGCTTTAAGCGTTTGGCATTTGCCAAACAAAAAACCTTTTTTAGTTCAAACCCTACTCATTTGGCTTGCCTATATTTTAATGTTTTATTCTTGCACCTTTACCTTAAACGAAACTTCATCAATCTCATTTGGTGCCTTATTAATGGGTTTTATGATTGGTAGCTTAACCATCGCTTTTACTAACGGTGGTTTTGGTTTTTTCCCAGTTTTAATTGCTCAAATCTTATTATTATATCATGTTCCGCCAGCGGCTGGGGTGGCTTTTGGTTGGATAGTTTGGATTTCTCAACTTATTATTACCGTGTTTTTTGGAATACTCGGTTTTGCCTTATTGCCGATGTTTAAAAAACGACAAGTCAATTAATTTACAGAAAAAGGTGCATTCAAAATTATTGGCGATGATGGCAAAGAATGTTTTTTGGAACTCTCAAAAGGAATTTATACATACAAAATCAGATTAGCCAACAAAGAATTCTGAAAAAAGGTATTATAAACTTGATAACAAAAGAACAATAGCAGTCAAAACAGATTGACGGTTATTTAAAAATCACAAAAGCAGTTTTTAGTAAAATCAAAACTGCTTTTTTGTTTCCTATAAATAATGTATTTTTGTCAAGCAAAAAAACAATTAAATTCTACTTTCCCCCAGTAGTAATTTCCTCTTCGGGGGGTAGGGGGCTAATTTTTATGAAAATAATAGTACCAATGGCTGGACGAGGTTCCAGATTACGACCACACACATTAACAATCCCAAAACCATTAATTCCTATTGCTGGCAAGCCTATCGTACATCGATTGGTTGAAGATATTGCCAAGGTTTTGAACCAAAAAATCGAAGAAGTAGCTTTTATTATACACGAAAGTTTTGGTAAAAAGGTAGAAGAAGATTTAATTGCAATTGCCAAAAAATTAGGAGCAAAAGGCACTATTTATTATCAAAACGAAGCTCTCGGAACAGGTCATGCCATTATGTGTGCCAAAGATTCCCTGTCGGGTCCAGCCGTTATTGCATATGCAGACACCTTGATTCGTGCCGATTTCGATTTAGATAAAACCGCCGATTCTGTAATTTGGGTCAAACAAGTTGATGCACCAGAGCAGTTTGGCGTAATTAATCTAAATGATAAAAATGAAATTGTCGAATTGGTCGAAAAATCAAAAGAATTTGTGTCGGATTTAGCAGTAATTGGAATTTATTATTTTAAAGATGTTGCAGTTTTGAAAGCTGAATTACAGTTGGTTATCGACAATAATATTATTCATAGTGGCGAATATCAGATTAATGATGGCATCAAGCAAATGATGGCAAAAGGCATGAAATTTGTACCTGGCAAAGTTGATGAGTGGATGGATTGTGGTAATAAAGAAGTTACAGTTGATACCAACAATAGAATGCTTGGATTTTTACACACCGATGGCGAAAACTTAGTTGCGGCAGATGTAAAATTAGACAATTCAACCATCATTCCACCTTGTTATATTGGTGAAGATGTTTGTTTAATCAATGCAACAGTGGGACCAAATGTTTCACTTGGCAAGGGCTGTCATGTAATTAATAGCACAATAAAAAATAGTTTAGTCCAAACCCATTCACATATCAAAAATGCCAATTTAGATAATGCTATGATAGGTAATCACGCCAATTTTGACGGTAATTTTACGAAGATTAGTATTGGTGATTATTGTATTCTTGAGTAGCACAAATACATCAAAATTCGTTCTTCGTTCTTGAACCCAAATTACGCATTAGAAATCTATTTCAAACTCAAACTACTTCAAAAATAAGCACTTACTCCTATTTTTAAATTCAAAATACAAAAGTATTCTTTCTTCAAAAATAGTCCGTGAGCACTTATTTTTATTGCATTTTGAGTTTTCATAACGAAGTCTAATGCGTAATTTGGGTTGAACATTCAACATTATTTTTTTGAATTTTGAACAACGAAAGAGGAATAACGAATGTTGAAATAAGCTGCACTGGATGGGAAAAATAATTCATTATATTTGTAAAAATTTAAGACTATGGAAACAATAATTTTAGAAAAAGGGAAAGTAAATTTCGATAAAAAATTTCGTGATTCAGAAAATAAAACGGAATTAAATTTTGATGAAAGATTTAAAAACGGAATTACTGCTGATGAATTGAAAAAAAGAACCACAGCGTTTATAAAATCGTTGCCGTGGAAAAAATAAATATTATTTATGAATCCAATGTCGAAAACTACTTAAATGATTTGGTACATATTCTTTTTGAAGAAGAATATTTTGGTTTTATGGATAGTTCGATTATCTTTAAAGATAAAATAATTGATTTTATAGAGGACAATATAGTTTCGTTTCCTTCAAGAAAAACACCCGTTTCATTACAATATTTAGGTTCAAATTATATTTTTTATAAATCGACACAAAGAACTTCGTGGTATGTTTTTTTTGATGTTTCAAGTAATAATTATTTGATTACAAGTATTCTAAATAATAATTCAGAAGAAGTAAAATGGCTTTAAATAAACTTTGTGAATATCTGCAAACTTTGCGTGAAAAAATATAAAAACATGAGAGAGAAATTATTCAAATACAGCATAATATCTTTAGTAATAATCAATTTTTGGACATTATATGGTTTTTTTGATTATTTTTTAGACAAATCAGATTCTTTTAGAGGATTTGGTTTACTAATTTTTTATGTGTGGAGCATTTATATTAGTATTGGTTTAGGATTTATTATATTAATAATTCGTCTGATTTATCATTTGAAATTTAAACGAAATATCTTAAACACTAATTTATTATACATCTTTTGTGGAATATTTAATCTCAATTTATTTATAATTTGGATTATAACAGTTTGCCTAAAAATATCTATATTGGATACAATATTTTCTTGTTATGCATTATGCTCCCTAGTAATTTCTGCAATTATATTTTATGATATTTATAAAACGGATAAATACAGTATTCCATATTAAAATGACCAAAACCCTCCTAATACCACTCTTCCTCCTCACACAAACCGTGAGCGTCTTCGCACAGCCCGAAGCCAAAAAACCTTCCCCAGAAGAGGAATTTGCGGATGCCTATTTTGAAAGTTTGAAACAAAAAGGAATCGAAAATTATGATAAAGCAATTATTGAATTGGATAAATGTTTGAAACTAAAACCCAACGATGAAAATGTTTTTTATCAATTAGGCAAGAATTATCTGGCTCAAAAAAATCACGAATTATCCTATCAAAATTTTGAAAAAGCATCAAAAATTAACCCCAAAAATCAATGGTTTTGGGTAGGTTTATACGATGTTTGCTACGAAAAAAAAGATTATAATCAAGCGATAATTATTGTCGAGAAACTGATTGGATTTGATGCAAAATTTAAAGAAGATTTGCTATCGTTGTATATGAATACGGGTCAATTTGATAAAGCATTAGCATTAATTAATGAATTGAATGACAAAGTTGGAAGCACTGATAAACGAGATTTGTATAAAGCAGATATCTTGAAAGATGCGAAATATCAGGTGTCAGAAAAAGATAATTTATTGATACAAATCAATAAAAACCCAACAGTTGAACAATATTATTTGGATTTAATTTTATTATATTCCAAAAGCAATCAAGAAGAAAAAGCGTTGGAAATTGCCAAAAAATTAGAACAAAATATACCAAATTCAGATTGGGCACAGGTTAGTTTGTTTAAATTTCATTTGAATAATAACGACGGGAAACGAGCCGTTAATTCAATGAATATCGTTTTAGAAAGTGCTAAAATAGATGACAAAATTAAACATCGGGTATTGAATGAGTTTTTAATTTTTGTTAAAACAAATCCAAATTTTCAACCAGATTTAGACAAAGCAATAAGTTATTTTAAAAACGATTCGGAGGTAAAAGTGCCGAAAGAATTGGGTAAATATTATCAAAAACAAAAAGATTGGAAGAATGCTATAAAGTATTACGAACAACATTTTAAAGAAAATTCAGAACCAGATTTGCAAACCATTTTATTGCTTTTTGAATGCTATACGATGGATTTACAGTTTCAAACATTGGCACAAAAAACGGAAGAAACCATAGTGCTTTTTCCATCGGAACCTTATATTTATTATTATGCAGGAATGGCAAATAATCAACTGAGAAACTTTAAAAAAGGAAAAGATTTTTTAGAAACAGGTTTAGATTATTTTGCAGAAGGTTTAGATTTGGAAATAAATTTTAACATACAATTAGGAGAAAGTTATGCGGGATTGGGTAATATTGCAAAAAAAGAGTTTTACTTCGTAAAAGCGGAAAAATTATTAAATAACAGGAAAAAATGAAAAAATATTTAGCCATAATAACAATTGTATTAATGTTTTCGTGTAAGTCAAAAGCCATTATCGAGAGAGAATCGAAGGTTACAGAAAAAACCGAAACGGATAAATTAATCGAAAATCATTATGCAAATAAATCGTCGTTTTCGTCGTTATATATTAAAGCCAATGTAAAATACAAAGACCCAAAACAAAGTCAATCGGTTACTGCTGAAATCAGGATAAAGAAAGATGAAATTATAATGTTAAGCATTCGGTTTATGGGAATTACAATGGCAAAAGCCTTTATTACACCCGATAAAGTGAAGTATTACGAAAAAATAAACGGCAAGTTTTTTGATGGAAACTATGTCGCTTTGACCGATTTTTTGGGAACTGATTTGGATTTTAAAAAGGTCCAAAATTTATTAATAGGTCAAGCATTTGATGATTTACAGAAAGGAAAATACAGCAATACATTGGAAGATAAAATGTATAAATTGGAAATTTTGAATGACCAAAACACAAAAAAATCTTTTTATTTTAATGAGAAATTTCAAATTAAAAAAGAAATTATAAGCCAAGCAAAACAAAACCGAATTTTAGAAATAAATTATCCAAGTTTTAAAGAATATCCCAATGGTTTTTTACCTAATGCAGTATTAATTGAAGGTACTCAAGAGAAGGGAAATAACCTAATATCAATTGATTACGCAAATATTTCGTTTAACGAAGAGTTGAATTTCCCGTATAGCGTCCCTGAAGGTTACGAACAAGTTTTTATAAAATAAATTTCAAAAATGATGATAAAATACATATTAGGATTTTTACTGGTTCTTTGCACCTCCATTTCATATGCCCAGCCAAAAAGCGAACAAGAAAAATTAGAAGAAAAGAAAGCACAAATTCAAAAACAAATTTTAGAAAACGAATGCTTATTACAAAAAGCTAAAAAGCAAGAAAAATCAGTATTAACGGTTATTGGTATTAAAAATCAAAAAATTCGTTTAAAAGAAAATTTAATTAATATAAACGAGGAAAAAACCAAGGTTTTGAGTAATAATATGTATTCTAACCAAATAAAAATCAACCACTTAAAAAAAGAATTAAACATTTTAAAGAAAGACTATGCCATGATGATTTTAAAATCATACAAAAGCAGATCAGAGCAAAGTAGAGCCATGTTTTTATTGTCATCAGAAAATTTTTTGCAAGCCTACAAAAGAATTCAATACATGAAACAATACGCCAGTTATAGAAAAATGCAGAGCGATGAAATTGTAGAAAAAACAAACGAACTATCGGGATATAACAGAAGATTGAATGTTCAAAAAGAGTTGAAAGTAAAATTAATAAAAGAGAACGAACAAGAAAAAAAAGTTTTAGAAAGAGAAAAGCAAGAGCAAGTAATTTTAGCGAATACACTTAAAAAAGACAAAAAAAAAATAACCTCCATCATAAAACAACAACAGGATGAGACTAGAAGAATAGAACGTCAAATAGATAAATTAATTAGAGATGCGATTGCAGAAGCCAACAGAAAAGCTGCAGCAAAAGCCGCAAAAGCAAATCCTAATAAAGTTGTAACAGCCGCGGAAGCAAAAGCTACAGAATCGTCAATAAAAATTGTTTTGACCGCTGAAGGCAAAATAGAATCAGACAATTTTAAAGCCAATAGAGGCAGACTGCCTTGGCCAGTTGAGAGAGGCGCAATTAGTTTAAAATATGGCAATCAACCCCATCCCAACATTCCGTCAATAATGATTCATAATAGTGGAATTGAAATAACTACGGACAAAGGAGCAAACGCTAGATCGGTTTTTGCAGGTGAAGTTACCGAGGTTCAAATGACTGCTTCTGGAAGTAAATTGGTTTTTGTTAAACACGGAGATTTTTTCACGGTGTATCAAAATTTAGGAAAAGTTTTTGTAAAAGAAGGTGATAAGGTTTCTATAAAACAAAGTATAGGACAAATTAGAACCAATTCAGATACAGGGGCAGCGATTTTGAAATTTATGGTTTTGCAAAACATAAATTATTCAAATCCAGCAACTTGGATAACGCCGATGTAAAATCAAACGAAATAAAAAAGATTGTATCTGCAGCTTTAATTCGCCAAATTTAAAAGTAGCCCAATAAAAATATTAGGTTTGATTTACTAGTTATTAAGAAAAATCCAAATTATTTTAATTAGCAAACAATAAAAAAACTTAACAATTTCAGTAGCGTTAGTAATAATAAATATTACTTTTGCATAATAAAGTTATCTTATACAAGGAGTTGGATCCATAAATAACTTAATTAAAGCGACTTGAAAGTCAAATTTCTTACAAAATGAATACTAGCATGTTTATGCTAGGCTTATCATATAAACTATAAATCAAATAAATAATTAAAAATGGAATCTAGTAACAATCGAAGAAATTTTATCAAATCAATAGGTACATTAGGTATAGGAGCCACCGTATTAGCTCCTTTGTCTGGATTAGCAAACAACAACAATTCTTTTGATGAAAATGAAAAGATAACAGATAATGCTGTCCAAGATTTAAGCTTACCTGTTACAATTTCCATTCTTCAAACTACTGATGTTCATTGTCAAATTCATCCTCACGATGAGCTTTTTTGGGAAAATAACAAAGCAGTTTTTCGTAAAACAGGAGGATATGCTTACATGGCTACGATGCTAAAAGACTTAAAAAAGAAAAACCCAAATACCTATATCATCGATACTGGCGATATGTTTCAAGGTAGTGAATTGAGTGTTAAAACTACAGGTGAGGCTTTTGTTCCCATTTTAGATTCTTTAAAATACGACTTATATTTACCTGGAAACTGGGAAGTTATCTATGGTAAAAAGAAAATGCAAACTCTTTTGGGTGCTTTGGATGCCCCAAAAATTTGTACCAATATGTACCATGATTTAGGTGATGGAAAAAAGGGTGAGCTTATTTTTCAACCCTATCAGATTTGGAATGTGGCAGGTACAAAAATTGGTTTTTTAGGATATACAGATCCATTGGTTCCAATTAGACAAAGTCCAAATTACAGCAAAGGAATTATTTATACAAAACCTGAAGAAAACTTAGCACATTATGTAGATGTATTAAGAAATCAGGAGCAATGTAGTTATATATTACTTACGGCTCACCTTGGTTTATCTCAACAAATTGCATTGGCTAATATGCCAGAGTGTGAAGGAGTTGATTATATCTTAG
>DYPB01000211.1 GCA_020720185.1 Flavobacterium psychrophilum
CTAACGGTCGGGTATTTGCGAAGAAGCGGATTAAAATGCACGAATGTTCAATTTAGCACTAAAGTTACTTAAAATTACTGAACTTTGATTTAGCACTAAACCCGCTTTTTTGCAAATACCTTGTTGGTGGCTGGTTTTTATGCATTAATCCAATCATATACTTTACCCCATACTTCTTTTGTAGCATTTTTAGATAATATTATTCTGCCGTGGTCATAATCTTCTAAATTTCCGTTTGCTTTTGAAAAACACTGATATAGATTGTTGGAGTTTGAAAACTCACGTATAAATTTTTCGCAAGATAGTTTTGGAGATATAAATTTATCATTCTCTGAACATATAGAATATATTGGAATTTTAATTGTTTTCATTTGACTTTTATAATTAAAGCCATCATTCCCAGTAAATTTGTTGTTAATATTCCAATCAAACCATTGTTTCATGGTAAAATAGGTTTCATTATAAATGCCCAATTTTGTTTTTTTTGCAGGAATATAGCCAATACAATATGTTGCTATTTTACTTGAAATTAATTTTATTTTTTGCTTCATTGATAAACCTGCACTAAATGCTTGACAAGAAAAAAATACAATTGATTTAATGTTTTGTTGATATTCTGGATTTCGTAGTAAAAACATGGTTAAACAAATTCCACCACCACTATGGGTAATGCAATGTAATTTTTCAATTCTTAAATCAGAAATTAGATAGCTAAAAACCGTTTTGAATTCAAATAACGCTATTGTTTCAAAGTTAAATTTTTTCTTTGTTAATTCGCTACTTCCATGATTTCTCCATTCCATTATCCAACAAGTAAAACCTTTTTTTGCGAAATATTTAGCTATTGGTGAACATATTTTTTTATCTGAAAACGTTCCGTGTGATAAAAATATATTTTTATTCTCATCCACTTCATCTGTATATATTTTCCAAAGAGCAATAGTTGTATTATCTTCTGTGTTTAGTTGTACTAATTCTTCTTTAATCATATTATTTCTTTTCATTTGGCTTGAGATAGAGTTATTTCATCCACTCTTATCTTGCTAATTAATGATTGGACTAATGGTATATAAAATTCTCCCTCATTAATAAAATAAAGAAATTGTTTGTCTTCTCTAATCCAACCCATTTTATCTAAAACCATCCAAATATTCTGAAATTCACTTAAAAGATTAGATTTGAATATTGTGTTAAACTTTATTTTATCAATTTTCATTTCCTGCAAAGATTGAAATAGCCATATAAGTTTCACATCTTCTTTTTCATGATTAAAAGCCCTTTCTATTGGTAAAATATTTGCATCTAAATCAGAATAATACTTCTCTAAACTTCGGTGATTCATTGTTGACATTGAACCAAATTTAGAATTAAACGTTTTCATTCTCATGTTTATGGCTGCATAGCCCAAACCTCCCATGCAACTAGTTTGTGAAACCTCATCTGTTGGTATAAAATCTCTTAAATTATTTTCATAATGGTATTGTTCAACTCCATTTTTATTAGAATAATTTGTATTTTCTTTTTTCTCCCAATCATAAACAGTTCTTTGTTTATAACCGTTGCTTTCTAAAAATTTCTTTGCTTCAATATACATTTGTATTTTAGCATTAATTGATGGTACTAACTCCTTTTGTTTGGTGGCAAAATCAGATCGTCCTGCAATGTTTAATTCATAATGAGTAATATGCCGAATACCCGAATTAATTATTTCGGATAAATCATTTAACATATCATCCATAGTTTGCTCTGGCCAACCATAAATTAAATCAATATTACATGATAAATTATATTTATGGAATAAATCAATTGCGTCAAAAACTTGTTTTCTGGTTTGTTTTCTACCACTATACTGTATCAACATATCGCTTACTTGCTGAACTCCCATACTAACACGATTAAATCCTGCTTCGCTTATCGCTTTAATTTTTTCTTCATTAAACAATTGTGGAATGCCTTCTAAAGTTTTTTCAGTATCTTTTTTAATAGACGGAAATAAATTATGAATTATTTCCATTAATTTAAAATAATCTTCAGGTAATAAAAGATTAGGAGTGCCTCCTCCTATATATAAAGAATCTAACTCAGAATTTTGATAAAATTTTTCATAAAGTTTCGCTTCTTTTTCGAGATAAGATAAATAATCAGACGCTTCTTTTTTGCCATGATACTTCTCGGTTGGAAATAAACAAAACCCACAATGTGGTGGGTCAGTCGGTAAGCAATAAGGAATGCCTACATACATATTAACCTTTGTCACTTCTCCTTCATTTTCAAGTAAACTATTTTTTGTATTTAGTCTGTCAAAATTACTTGTCCATAATGCAGGTGAAGGATGTGCATGTAATACCTTATTAGAAAGATGCCGTTCTTTATTTTTCTTAATAAAGTTTTCAATTTCAGTTTGTTCCATATTGTTCTTTTTTGGTTTGATTTGTAAAATTCAATTTAGGCACAAAGTTTGTAGAAACTTGCCACCAACG
>DYPB01000212.1 GCA_020720185.1 Flavobacterium psychrophilum
GTCTTTTCGAGCAGGGCAGTTCCGCCCTCGGATGAGATATTTTCGCCCGTGAAATTCACTAAAAAGGCTTGATTATTCGAATAAAATATCGTATCTTAAGTGCTCATTTTTGAGGGTGTAATTTTGTTGTAATTATGGTTTTAACTTTCACAAAGATAACACTTTACACTCTTTTATGCAAATCTTTTTTGAATTATTCGGGGTAATTCAAAGAGGAATATTTTCTAACGATAGCATTGTCAAAGACATGAAATAAATTATAAAAAATCGAAAGTCCTTTAAATAATTTAATAAAAAATAATAATTTAGGCGGCAGAAATTGATTGCAGATATAATTGAAATAAACGCCGGTTGAAATTTCACCGGTTTATATACAGATGTTGGCATTCATTGTAAAAAGACCCGAAGCAAGATTGAAGCATTGAAAAAATAAAAAAAACTTGACTGTTATTTCGCAAATTAATATTACTTTTGCTAAAAGTATATCAAATCAAAAAATCGAATTACAGAAAATGGCAAGTTTTGGACATTTTATAAAAATAGAAAGAGAAAAAAGGGAGTGGACACAAACCGACTTTGGAGCTAAAATTGGCATTAATTCAAGTGCAATAAGCCGAATTGAAAATGGCACTCAGAAATTTAGTATATCTAAATTAAAAAAACTCTCAGAAGTTTTTGAAATTGAATTACAAAAAGTACGTGATTTGTTCTTTGCTGACAAATTTGCAAAAGAAGCATATAAAAATCATTGTTCTGACAATATTTTTATTGTTGCCGAAAGTACAGCGAATTATTATAAAAGTATTAACACCAAACAAGGTAAGTTAGAATTGTAATTATGGCAAACGAAAGAAAAACTGAAATAATAGTCAGAAATCAGTTTAATCAATTTTTAAATGAAATTGATATTGAAGAACAAAAATCTGATAATATAAAAATTGATAAGTTATTAAAAACTGCTTCAAAAAAGGGTAATGGGCATGGATACCCTGAATTTATTATTACATATAAAACAAATCCCAATTTAATTATTGTAATTGAATGTAAAGCTGATATTACTAAACATGAAAGTAAGAACAGAGATAAATATTCTGAATTTTCAGTTGATGGTGCTTTATTATATGCTTCTTATCTTTCAAAAGATTTTGATGTAATTGCTATTGCTGTAAGTGGAGAAAATAAAAACAACACAAAAATATCTCACTTTTTACATTTAAAAGGAGAAAGGAAAGCAACTGAAATTTTTGGCGATAAACTTTTGACTGCAAATGATTATTTAAATGGTTATTTGAAAAGTCCGGAAAAATTTAGACAGGATTATAAAACACTGCTCGATTTTACAAAAACATTAAATGAAACCTTGCATTCTCACAAAATTCTTGAAAGCCAAAGAAGTTTATTAATTAGTTGTGTACTAATAGCATTAGAAAATGTTGCATTTAAAAATTCTTATGCTTCGCATAAAACACCAAAGAATTTAGCAAATGCTTTAGTACAAACAGTTTTAAATGAATTAGAGTCCGCAAATATAACAGGAGAAAAACTAAATAATCTTGAAATTCAATTTAGTTTTATTAAGACCGACATGTCACTTTCCACAAAAGATAAGGTTTTGAAAGAACTTATTGATGAAATAGACGAAAACATAAATCAGTTTATTAAAACACATGAATATTTCGATGTTTTAGGACAATTATACATAGAATTTTTACGATATGCCAATAGTGATAAAGGATTAGGTATTGTATTAACACCGCCTCATATTACAGAGTTATTTGCTGATTTAGCTCAAGTAAATAAAAATTCTATTGCTTATGACAACTGCACAGGAACAGGTGGATTTTTGATTTCTGCAATGCATAAAATGATTATTGATGCAAAAGGAGATAAAGTTAAAGAAAAAGAAATAAAAGAAAACCAATTGATTGGTGTTGAATATCAATCACATATCTTTGCTTTAGCAATTTCAAATATGTATATTCATCAGGACGGTAAAACAGGTATTTATAACGGTAGCTGTTTTGATGAAAATATAATTAATCAAGTAAAAGCAAAAAATCCAACAGTTGGTTTTTTAAATCCTCCTTACAAATCAGATAAGAAAACAGATACAGACGAATTGGAATTTATTCTTAATAATTTAGACTGTTTAGTTGATGGTGGCACTTGTATAGCAATTGTGCCAATGCAAAGTGCATTAGCTACCGGCGGAAAAGTCTATGAATATAAGAAAAAACTATTAGAAAAACACACATTAGAAGCAGTGCTTTCAATGCCTGACGAATTGTTTTTTAATTCAAAAGTTGGAGTTGTTTCTTGTGTTATGATTTTTAAAGCCCACAAACCACACCCTAAAAGTAAAGAAACCTATTTTGGGTATTACAAAGATGATGGATTTGTAAAAAGAAAAATACAAGGCAGATTTGATGCTTTTGGTAAATGGGAAGGAGTAAAAGATAAGTGGATTTCATATTT
>DYPB01000213.1:0-472 GCA_020720185.1 Flavobacterium psychrophilum
GTGAATCGAAGGTATTTTGGTCAAAACATTTTTGAAAGACTATTAATTGCTTCGGTTACAAATAGATGGTTCTGATGGTACAAAGTCTACGATACACATTATTTTTTTATATGTTTAGCCGGAAAATTAACAATGGTGAGGCTTTTGTCCTACTTTGGATTTTTATTTGCTTTGGTAAAAGAAAGATTTAACCATATAGAACACATAGAAAAAAGCGCATATTTGGTACAAAGAAAGATTTAACCATATAGAACACATAGAAAAAAGCGCATATTTGGTACAAAGAAAGATTTAACCATATAGACACATAGAAAAAAGAGCAAAAATACTATGTTTTCTAATTGTCTATGTGGTTCAAAAAAATATTTTGTCTATGTGTTTCAGAAAGAACGATTTAATCACATAGAAAGAAGAGCATATTTGGTACAAAGAAAGATTTAACCACAAAGAACACAAAGACCACAAAGACCAC
>DYPB01000213.1:572-2469 GCA_020720185.1 Flavobacterium psychrophilum
AAAGAACACAAAGAACACAAAGAACACAAAGAACACAAAGAACACAAAGAACACAAAGAACACATAGAAAAAAGAGCAAAAATACTATGTTTTCTAATTGTCTATGTGGTTCAAAAAAATATTTTGTCTATGTGTTTCAGAAAGAACGATTTAATCACATAGAAAGAAGCGCACAAAAAAACTATGTGTTCTATGTGTCTATATGGTTCAAAGAAAATTTGCCTATTTGGTAGAAAAAAAGAGCAAAAAAACAGTGAAGTTCTTCCATATTTTTGTTTATCCAAGCATTTTCATTCCATTTTTATCATTAATTTTATATCAAAAATATTATTTATCAGAAAAAAAGTTGAAGTATGGGAACAGTATTAATCAACAAGGAAAAACAAATTGTAAGCTACAAGTTTTCGGGAAGTGAAGCTATTGTAGAAATCATCATTTTATTGGTATTTTTTGCTGCATTAGTCTTTGGACTTAGTATTTTAATTCCAGTATTGCCCGAATCGGTGATGGATACACTCGTTCCGGACGCATTTCCTCAGGGAGAATTTCTTTTTCTCAGCGCTATTTTATGGTTTGCAGTAATTATTGTACTTGCCATTCCTACGGTGATTGCGCTTATTGCGTATAAGGCTATTTGTAGATTGATAAATACCTGGAAGATTAGTATTTACGGTGGCAAGCTTACATGTGTTGCAAGTCCGATTCCTTGTTTTTCTAATGCAAGTGTTTTAATCGATGATCTCTCAAGATTCGATATTATTGTAAAATTTGGTTCGGGCGGAGTAAAGCAGGGCAGCGCAATTAAGAGCTATACCTTGGTGGCCGTTTTAATGAGCGGTAAACAAATTAAACTGATTAAAGCTATTACACCCGAAGGGGATGCAAATGACTTATTAATGGCCTGCGAAAATTTGCTAAGTAATTGATTTGTATTTTTTTATTTTCAAGCCAAAAGAGAGCCGAAAGTTTTTATGATACGGGATATTTATGGATGGGTTTTTTTGTAGATTTTTAGGTAAAAAAAAATAAAAAAAGCAATTTTATGTTTTAATTTCTTTCCGGTAAAATAAAATATATTAATTTTACTACAGATTATGAAAAACCCTTGGCATAAAATACCAAATTACAGAGCAAAACCTTGTTATTTATTTAAAACTATTAACCGTTAAATACTTATAATCATGGCAAAATCGAAAGATGCTAAAAAAGATGTAAAAAAAGAGCCGGCAAAAACGCCGAAAGAAAAGAAGGAAGAAAAACGGATTAAGAAAGCCTCAAAAGGCTAATTTTTTGAATTCTTAGCGGAAGTTTTTGGTAGACTTCCGCTTTTTTTTTAAAAAAACTATTTTTCGCTTCTAAATCCCTGTTCAGATAGTAAATGTTTTTTATTATTTACATGAAAAGCGTGAAGCGAAAAATGCAACTTAGATGCAAATGGCCATCCGAATAAAGGCAGTATAGCCGCGAATGCATGAATTTTATTATGGAAAAATGCATCTATAGTGAAATATAAAATTTCAATTTGTGCATGCGTTGATAATAATTTTTTTTGTATAACTCTGACTCTGCCTAGGCTTTATTAAGTCAAGGCTCTGCATTTTTTTATACATGGTGAATGAGAAAAGACTGATTCGAATTAAAAGGAGCCAAATCTAATAAATATGTAATTAAGTAGATATGTTATATAGCATATAAAATGATTTGGCGATAACAATATTACCACATATATTTGTAATCTAACATTAAAATTTAAAAATTATGAAAATGTCATTTAGAATTTATTATTTACTACTATTAGTTTTTAGTGTCATTAGCTGCAAAAGTGAAAGTGATTTAAAAGTATTTCCCACGTTCGTCTCAGGCTCTTGCCTTAGACGTTCTATTTCTTAAGGCTTTG
>DYPB01000052.1 GCA_020720185.1 Flavobacterium psychrophilum
ACGGAGGGTATGTTACGCTTGACGATGTTATTATTTTAAAAACCCTCGTTGTCTTTTGGCTTCAAATAACAAAATTGCTGCAGCAACCGATACATTCATAGAATCGACTTCGCCATTCATTGGAATAATAATGTTTTGTGTGGCAGCATTTCGCCATTCGTCAGTTAATCCAACGGATTCTGTTCCAACTACTAATGCTGTTGGAGTTGTGTAGTTTTGAGTATGATAACTTGTTGCGTTTTGTAAAGTGGCACAATAAAAATTTATTGCATTTTGTTTCAAAAAAGCAATAACTTCAGTCGTTGTTCCAGTAGCAATTTGGGTAGTAAATAAACAACCAACGCTTGACCGCACTACATTTGGATTGTACAAATCGCCTTTCGGGTTAGCGATAATTACAGCATCTAATCCAGCAGCATCGGCGGTGCGAAGTAAGGCTCCTATATTACCTGGTTTTTCGGGCGATTCGGCAATTAGGATTAATGGATTTTTGGATAATTTTAAATCTTGTAATTGTAATAATTTTGATTTTGCCACCGCAATAACCCCTTCTGTGGTATCTCGATAGGCTAATTTTTGATAAACTTCTTTGTTAATTTCTATAAACTTCACCCCCAACCCCTCTCCAAAGAAGAGGGGGGCAGGAAGTACTAATTTATTTAGTTCATTTTCACTACATATTTCGGGTAGAAATAAAATAGTTTCTATTTCATATTTACCTTTAATTGCTAGTTCAATTTCTTGTTTTCCTTCAATTAAAAACAAACCTGATTGCTTGCGAGCCTTTGATTTTTCTTGTAATAAAACTAACGATTTTATAAACAGATTTTGAGTAGAAGTAATTTGTTTTATCATAAAAAAATTAATTATAAACTCTAATGATTGTTCCGTTTACTTCTGTACGGTATTGTTTTAATGGATATTTCATTCCTGCACTTTCGCCAGTATATAAACTATATAATTTATTATCGCAAGGGCATTGAGCGTTTATGCCACTTAACGACATATTGGAACAATTTCCTAATGTTTGATTAGGACAAGCAGCATCCCAAGCCGTATATCCGCTACCTGTATTGAAAACAAAGATACCACGAATACCCACACCCGATTGAGTGATTTTTACACCATTTCCTGGATATCTTAAATTATCGTTTGATGGTAGCGTACTATCTACATTAATAGAAAATGTATAATTTGGCAAATAAGGGTTATTATTATTTATGGTATTTTCATCACAAGATGCGAATAATCCAAAGGTAAAGAGCAATAAAATTAAATGTTTCATCTGTTTTTATAATATTCAACAAAAATAAATCAATTAATATTATTAACATAAAATTAAAAGTTAAAAAAATAATTATATCTTTGCAAAAAGAAATCCTGTTTTAACCGATGGGGTTTCTTTGTATTTTATATAAATAGTAAATATTATGAGTGCAGTAAGTTATTACACAGCAGAAGGATTAAAAAAATTAAGAGACGAGTTAGATCATATGAAAGGGGTTATGCGTCCGAAGGCTTCGCAAGACATTGCAGATGCAAGAGATAAAGGCGACTTGTCTGAAAATGCAGAATACGATGCTGCAAAAGAAGCACAAGGGATGCTTGAAATGCGTATTGCAAAATTGGAAGAAGTTTATTCAAATGCTCGTTTGATTGATGAAAGTCAATTAGATTTATCAAAAGTTTTGGTATTATCTAATGTTAAAATTAAAAATCAAAATAACGGAATGGAGATGAAATACACCTTGGTTGCCGAGAGTGAAGCGGATTTAAAATCTGGAAAAATATCAGTATCTTCGCCTATTGGAAAAGGTTTGTTAGGAAAATCTGTTGGCGAAATAGCCGAAATAAATGTTCCAAACGGAGTTTTGAAATTTGAAATATTAGAAGTAAGTAGAGATTAAATTTCAAAACACTTCAAATTTTAACCTTTCTAAACTAAAAAAATGAGTTCAATTTTTACAAAAATAATAAATGGAGAAATTCCTTGTTATAAAATTGCAGAAACAGATAAGTTTTTAGCCTTTTTAGATGTAAATCCAAATACAAAAGGACACACACTTTGTATTCCGAAGCAAGAAATTAATAAAATTTTTGAAATAGAAGATGATTTATACCTTGAACTGATGCAGTTTTCTAAAAAAATTGCTGTGGCTCTCGAAAAAACCATCCCTTGCAAACGAATTGGAATGGCCGTTATAGGATTAGAAGTGCCACACGCACATTTGCATTTAATTCCGCTGAACGAAATGGATGAAATGCGTTTTGTTAATAAAATTTCGATGAGTAAGGAAGAATTTGAAGAATTGGTTAAAGCAATTCAAGAGAATTTGTAGTTAATGTATCGACTTTTTTACAATTGATTTAATCATTTTTTTGTAACAACCCAATATTAACTTACTATTAGATTTTATCAAATTTACATCGCTATTGTTATTCTCACTGATGGATGTTGTTCCTGTAACGGTTTGACTGTAAACAACTTCCAATAAATTCAAATCATAAACTTCCATCTGAACGGTAACTACATTTTTCATTTGTTTGTTACTATTATGATGCGTTAAATCAAGATCGTTTTTAAAATCATTTCGAAGTGTTTTTGCTTTAATATTTATAAAATAATCAAAATCAGTTCCTTTTTTCAAGTCTTTTAAGATGCTTTTGTTCGGATTCATCTCAACTTTATCATAAACCAAAATATTTTTTTTGTTTAAAATATAAGCAAAACGAGAATCGGCAAGTTTTGTAAAATCAGCAATAACATTTTGTGTAATTTCATCTTTCAAATTATTTTGAATATCAATTTTATTTAAAAGCCATTTACTTTTATTAAAATCAAAACCAGAATTATTAATAGTGTTCTCAAATAAATAATTTGCGGAACTACACGAGAATAATATAAGAATAATTAAAAGAATAATTATTTTTTTCATTTTAAAACTCATTTTGATTTTTAAAAACCTCTTCATTAACTTCTTGAATATAAGATAGTAATTGGTCTTTTCCAGTTTGTTCAGTAGCCGATGTTACAAAATAATGTGGCATTTCTTCCCAATTATTTTTAAACATTTCTTTCTTGTAAGCAGCAATATGAGAATCGGCTTTGGTTTTACTAATTTTATCTGCTTTTGTAAAAATAATACAAAAAGGAATTTCACTTTCGCCCATATAATTCATAAATTCCAAATCAATATCTTGTGCCTCGTGCCGAATATCAATTAGTACAAAAGCACAAACCAACTGCTCTCGAGTTTCAAAATAATCGGTTATAAATTGTTGAAAAACTTGTTTGGTTTTTTTAGATACTTTTGCATATCCATATCCAGGCAAATCAACTAAAAACCAATTATTATTGATTTTGAAATGATTAATTAGTTGTGTCTTTCCTGGTCTTCCCGATGTTTTTGCTAAGTTTTTATGATTAGTAATCATATTTATCAAACTTGATTTCCCTACATTTGATCGACCAATAAAGGCATATTCTGGCAAAAAATCGGCAGGACATTTGCTAACTATTGAGTTAGAAATTATAAATTCGGCGGTGTTAATTTTCATGTTATTGCGAGGAAGGAAGCAATCCGTTCTTTTTAAGTTTTATTTTCTCTTTAGCCTCCAAACAAATTTCCTTTTTCGATTTTTTCAATTTTTGCTTCTTCAAACTTTAAATTGTCAAATTCAATATTTGGCTTGCCTTTTGAGTTGAGTTCTCTTACAATTATTGTTCTCTTAAATTTATATTTATTATCCACAACTGGGCGATAACTGCTTTGTAATAATTTGTAGCCGCTATTTAAGATACCGTTTTTTAGTGGACTAACTGAGATTGCAAATGGTTTGTAATAATCACTGGGAACAAAACTATCTACTACAAGTATTCCTTTTTCATCATAAAACTTTTTAGATATTTCGTTTAATGGTTTTATTTTATTGGTTGTGTGGTTTTGATGTATGTTTGTATAAACATAAGTTTTTGCTCTCTTTCTTTTGAAAGTTGGCGTTAAAAACTCATTAAATTCAAACGGAATTACTGATATTTTTTTGTTGTTCCATAGCTCTTTTGTCCAAGTATATTGAACCGCAGCTCCATTTCCAAAACAAATAATATCTTTTTTTGTTGATAGCATGGCATTATAAAAATGTTCAAATTTTGAAAACGGTGGATTTGTAATGATAACATCTGCCTCGTTTTTTGCAATATACATGCATTCATTGTCATTATACGAACCATGAAAATTTGAATTATTACCAATAGGAGGTATTCTTAAAACCTTTTTTCCATCGTATTTTACAATAAAACCATCGTATTTATTGTATTGATTATTAAATAGAGTACCTGAATATTCTAATTTAGAACCGTCAAAATGTGTGGATATAATTTGTTTTAACTGAAGTTTTCCAAAATTATTGTAGAAATAAATCCAGAATGCCGATTGTCCTGCATCATCACAGTTCATATAAACTACTTTGTTTTTCCAATAATCCGTCCCAAAATGATTTACTATTGTATCTACATCGTCATAAAAAGTGTAGCATTCATCACTTTCAATGGTAATCATATCCTCCTCATCATTATATCTTCGTTTGGTTCTAGTTTTATTTAGTCGTTCTAAATCCGTCAAACCACCTTTTTCATTCACTTGTGGCAAATCATCTATCGAAATCAAAGGAAATATTTTTTGCCAAATTGCAGACCGTAAATCTTTGCTATCGTAACTACATTCTCTGCCCTTGCCAGCACTATTCCATTCGGGCAGGTTATATATGATTTTTAAAATTTCATCAGCATTGTTTTGAACTTTTATTGGCAAAATCCATTCGATTTTTTTAGCTTTTTGCCCTTTCCAAGCATATCCGCCACGACCTCTGTGTAATTCAAGTTGTCCTTCAGCACTTTCTAAAATAACATAGTCAATTTTCACTTTCTCCATGATTTTGAATTTTTCCTACAAATGATTCTCCGTCAACCACTTCTCCACAATATTGTTAAACTCGGCTGGGTGTTCCATCATGGCAGCGTGTCCACATTTATCAATCCAAAATAAATCAGAGTTTGGCATTAGTCTTTTAAATTCTTCGGCAACTTCTGGAGGGGTTACAGCGTCGTTTCTTCCCCAAATCAAACAGGTTTTAACATGCATTTTTGGTAAATCACTTGCCATATTATGTCTGATGGCACTTTTTGCAATAGTCAAGGTTTTAATTACTTTTATTCTGTCGTTCACTATTTCAAAAACTTCATCAACCATTTCTTTTGTAGCAACTTTTGGGTCATAAAAAACCAACTCAGTCTTTTTTTGAATATAGTCATAATCTCCTCTTTTTGGATAACTATCTCCCATTGCAGATTCATAAAGCCCTGAACTACCAGTAATTATAAGTCCTGCCACTTTTTCGGGATACATTTTTGTGTGGTATAATGCAATATGTCCTCCGAGTGAATTACCTAATAAAATTACTCGGTCTAATTTTTTAAAACTAATAAAATCCTTAACATATTTTGCAAATGCTTTTACATTGGTTTTCAATAAATTCATAGAATATAAAGGTAATTCAGGAATAATAATCCGATATCCTTTGGATGAAAAATGATCTGCAACTGCTTGAAAATTACTCAACCCACCCATTAGACCATGTAAAATTACGATTGGTGTGCCTTCTCCTACATCGTAAAAACGGTACCTACCTTCTTTTTTAAAATTTTGTATCATAAAAATTTTGTTTTCAATTTTCACAAAAATAGTTTTTTATTTTTAATAGTCAATTTTTAATTTTAAAATTTTGTTCAAAACTCACAAAAAACCCCTGTTTTTATTAAAAAAATAAAAAGTTATTAACAAAGTGGTATTAAGTGGTAAAATGTGGTTTTTTTTTATTTAATTTTGCTGTTCAATTTCTAATTTTAATATTTTGAATCCGTTTATTGGAACTTATGAGTGTAAGGTAGATGCCAAAGGGCGTTTGATGATTCCTGTTGCCCTAAAAAAGCAGTTGGCAGATTCATTAGATGCTGGTTTTGTACTCAAAAGATCTGTTTTTCAACCGTGTTTAGAACTCTATCCGATGACAGAATGGAATTTAATGATGCAGAAAATCAATAAATTAAACAAATTTGTTAAAAAGAATGATGATTTTATTAGACGGTTTTCTGCGGGGGTTCGTATGGTAGAAATTGATGCATTAGGACGGTTGTTAATCCCAAAAGATTTGGCAACTATTGGCAATATTTCTAAAGATTTAGTACTCTCGTCGGCAGTAAATATCATCGAAATTTGGGATAAGAATTTGTATGAAAAGGCAATTGCGAGTTCGGTCGATGATTTTGCAAATTTGGCGGAGGAAGTGATGGGAAATAATCAATTTGAGATTGAAGATTAAGGGTTTTAAAAATCTAAAATCTAAAATCTAAAATCTAAAAATCTAAATGGAATATCATAATCCTGTACTTTTAAAACAATCGGTAGATGGATTGAATATCAATCCTGACGGGGTGTATGTGGATGTTACTTTTGGTGGTGGCGGACATTCAAAAGAGATTTTGAGTCGGTTGAGTAGTAAAGGAAAGTTGTTTGCTTTTGATCAAGATGAAGATGCTTTGAAGAATGCAATTGATGACGAAAGATTTGTTTTGATTAACGAAAATTTTAGATACATAAAACGGTATTTACGGTTTTATGGACATGCAACAGTTGATGGAATTTTAGCTGATTTGGGGGTTTCATCGCATCAATTTGATGTTCCCGAACGGGGTTTTTCGACAAGATTTGATGCTGCATTAGATATGAGAATGAGTCAGAAAAATGAGATAAATGCTTATAAGATTGTGAATGAATATGACGATGCTAATTTGCGAAGAATTTTTTATGATTATGCCGAAATGAGCAACGCACCAGCCATTGCAAGGGTAATTATTGAGGCCAGAGCAGTAGAGTTGATTAAAAATACAGAGCAGTTAAAATTGGTTTTAAGTCGGTTTTTACCTAATCATAAGGCTCATAAAATATTGGCACAAATTTATCAAGGAATTAGAATTGAGGTTAATCAGGAGATGGATGTTTTGAAGGAGTTTTTAGAACAATCATTGGAAATTTTAAAACCAAATGGCAGATTATCAGTTATTTCTTATCATTCATTGGAAGATAGATTGGTTAAAAGATTTATGAAAAATGGATTGTTTGAGGGTGAGCCTGAAAAGGATTTTTTCGGAAACTTCTCGGTTCCATTTAAAAGTGTTGGCAAACTGATAATTCCCGATAATGAGGAGATTAAAAGCAATAATAGAGCGAGGAGTGCAAAATTAAGGGTAAGTGAGAAAGCACCTTAACCCCCGAAGAGGAAACTTCGAGAGATCTCTTGCTATAAAAAACACTTTGATAAGTTTTTATCAATATGAGTTGCGTTTAATAACATAACAATTTAAAATATAGTCTCCTTCCTTTAAGGGAGGGCTGGGGCTTATGAACGGAATATACGACATATTAAAAGCGAGATTTTTAATCAATGAGGATGCAACCGCCACTAAAAATTGGCGATTTATTGTGTTTTTGATTGTATTGGCCATTATTATGATTGGAAATACTCAAAGATTTGAACAAAAGGTAATACGAATTATTGATTTAACGAATGAGGTGAAGGAGTTAAGGAGCGAATTTGTTGATAGTAGGAGTGAATTGATGAAGTTAAAAATGGAATCGACAATTACCGTTGAGATGGAGGGACATGGAATTGCACCTGCAAAATTACCTCCTGTGAAAATTAAAGTGGCACGAAAGTTAGAGGAGAAAAATCTTATCGAAAAACTATGGCAGTAGAGGATAAAAACATATCGTATAGAATTTATTTTGTGGTGGTTGTCGTTTTTTTAATAGCGATAGGAATACTTGTAAAATTAACTAATATACAGTGGGTTCATGGCGATTATTATAAAAAACTTGCTAAAGAGAGAACCATTAAAAATTTTATTATTCCTGCTAATAAAGGAAATATTTACTCGGCAGACGGCAGTTTATTAGCCACATCAATTCCTAATTATAATATAAGGTTTGATGCTGTTGCTCCGGAAACGCCTGTTTTTAATAATAATATTAGTAAACTATCCGATCAATTGAGTGTTTTGTTAGATAAAGATAAAGGGGATATTGAAAAAGAATTAAGAAAAGCAAGGGCTACTAAAAACAGGTACTTTTTAGTAGCTAAAAATTTAGGGTTTAGTGATTATTCTAAAATTAAAGAATTTGCTTTGTTTAATCTTGGTGCTAATAAAGGTGGAATTATTGTTGAGCAACAAACGGTTAGAGAACATCCTATTGGTAAAATTGCTGAAAGAACGATTGGTTATGAACGAATTAATCGTGAAGGACAATTAGTTAGGGTTGGTATTGAAGGAGCTTTTGGAAAATATTTGAATGGAAAAGACGGGAAGATATTAAAACAAAAAATTGCAAAAGGACAATGGAAACCTTTGAGAGATGAAAACGAAATTGAACCACAAGATGGCTATGATGTAGTTTCGACAATTGATGTTTATATTCAAGATATTGCCCATCATGCATTGCTAAAATCATTGAAAGAAAAAGATGCTGAACACGGATGTGTGGTGGTTATGGAAACCAAAACAGGCAAAATTAAAGCTATTTCAAATTTAGGAAGAGATACTATTGGCGGTAATTATTATGAAACCATTAACTATGCTGTTGCCGAAAGCCATGAGCCAGGATCAACTTATAAATTAGCAGATTTAATGGCATTGCTAGAAGATAAAAAAGCGGATACGAGTTCGGTTTTTAAAACTTTTGGAGGCAAAATTATTTATTCAGGACAAGATGTAACAGATTCACATAAAGAACCAACCGACCAAGTTTCTTTAGCACACGGTTTTGAAATGTCGCTAAATACAGTAATGGTTCAGGCAGTTTATCAAAATTACAAATCAAATCCAGAGCAATTTACAAATCATTTAAAAGAATGGGGGTTGGGTAAAAAAATAGGTTTACCCTTTCAAGGTGAGGGGCAACCCTATATTCCTGATCCAAAAGATAGAAACTGGTCATCAATTTCTTTGCCTTGGATGGCATTTGGATATGGAGTTTCGGTTACACCTTTGCAAATGCTGACATATTATAATGCAGTTGCAAATAATGGAGTTATGGTAAAACCACAGTTTGTATCTGAAATAAAAGAATGGGACAAAACCATCAAGAAATTTGACACTGAAGTTGTAAATCCTAGTATTTGTAGTATGGAAACTATTGCAAAATTAAAAACCGTATTGCAAAATGTTGTTAAAAAAGGAACTGCAAAGGAGTTGTTTTCGGCAAATTTTTCAATGGCAGGAAAGACAGGAACAGCACAGGCTAATTATGCCAAGAATAAAGGTAATAGTAAACATTATGTATCAAGTTTTGTAGGATATTTTCCTGCCGATGTTCCAAAATATTCATGTATTGTAGTTATTCATAAACCAAATACTGGTGATGGAAAATATTTTGGAGTCAATGTGGCTGGACCTGTTTTTAAACGAATTGCTCAAAAGATATTTACCGATTCGCCTACTACAAACCAGATAAAGAATATTAATGAGAAGATTATGCGGCAAGAAAGTAATTACGAAAGATACAACACGGTGGCAAACCAAACTAAAAATAAAATCCCGAATATGAGAGGAATGAGTGGTATGGATGCGGTAGCGTTACTCGGAAATTTGGGGCTAACGGTAAGAATAGTTGGAATAGGAAAAGTAAAAAGACAAAGTATTGAGCCAGGAACACCAGCAGTAAAGGGTAGGGTAGTGGTTTTAGAAATGTTGTAAAAGCGACCACCAGCAGAAAAAAAAAGAATTAGCAAAGGTGTTTCAGAAACAAATAGTTACGATATATGACAGTTAGTTTAGAAAATATATTAAAAAATGTTGCTATCGAAAAAATTTCGGGTTCGGCAGCTATTACCATCAATAAAATTGAATTTGATAGCAGAAAAATTGTTGCAAACGATATTTTTATTGCTATAAAAGGAACTATTTCAGACGGGCATCAGTTTATTGAAAAAGCAATTTCATTAGGAGCAACAGTTATAGTTTGTGAGGTTTTTCCAACAATTTTATTAGGAAATATTTGTTATATAAAAGTTGCTGACCCTAATAAAGCATTGGCACAAATGGCCGCAAATTTTTATAATAATCCGTCCGAAAGATTAAAATTAGTAGGAGTTACAGGTACAAATGGCAAAACAACAGTGGCGAGTTTGTTGTATCAATTGTTTAAAAAGGCAGGGTTTAAAGTTGGTTTGTTATCAACAGTAAAAATTATGGTCGATGAAACAGAATATAAAGCAACTCATACCACGCCCGACTCGATTATGATTAATCATTATTTAAACGAGATCGTTCATGCGGGAGTTAATTATTGTTTTATGGAAGTTAGTTCACACGGCATTCATCAGAAACGAACGGATGGTTTGACATTTGCAGGTGGAATTTTCACCAATTTGTCGCACGATCATCTGGATTACCACCCAACATTTGCAGAATATAGAGATGTAAAAAAACAGTTTTTTGATAATTTGCCCAAAACAGCTTTTGCTATAACAAATATCGACGATAAAAACGGAGCGGTAATGTTGCAAAATACGGTTGCAAGAAAAAGAACTTATGCACTAAAATCGTATGCTGATTATAAAGTTCAAATATTAGAAAGTGGACTAAATGGTTTGTTATTAAAAATTGACAATAACGAAGTTTGGGTGCGGTTAATAGGAGTTTTTAATGCCTATAATTTATTAGCAATTTATGCCACAGCAGTCGAATTAGGATTAGAAAAATTAGTCGTTTTGCAATATTTATCAACATTAGAAAGTGTATCAGGACGGTTTCAATACATCGTTTCGGATGATAAAATCACAGCAATTGTCGATTATGCTCATACACCTGATGCGTTAGAGAATGTGTTAAAAACAATAGACGATATTAGAACTAAAAACGAGCAGTTGATAACCCTAGTAGGCTGTGGTGGCGATAGAGATAAAACCAAACGACCTGTAATGGCAAATATTGCGACCAATTTTAGCAATAAAGTAATTCTAACATCGGATAATCCACGAACTGAAAATGCAGAAGCAATTTTGGACGATATGGAGGCAGGGGTAGAACCACAAAATTATAAAAAAATGCTCCGAATAACCGATAGAAAGCAAGCCATAAAAACCGCAGTTTCGTTAGCAAAAACCGGAGATATTATTTTGATAGCTGGCAAAGGGCACGAGAATTATCAAGAAATTAATGGAGTTAAACATCATTTTGATGATATGGAAACTGTTAGTCAATTTTTAATTATGAATTAAAAATTACGAATTACGAAAAAAATCCACTTCAATATGAAAGATAACATTATACAACAGAAATCATTTTTGTTTGCTATCAGAATTGTGAATCTATACAAACATTTAGTTTCTGATAAGAAAGAATATGTTTTAAGTAAACAAATTTTAAGAAGCGGCACTTCGATTGGTTCTAATATCGAAGAATCAATCGGTGGTCAATCCAATAAAGATTTTCTTTCAAAAATTAGTATTTCTTATAAAGAAGCAAGAGAAACAATTTATTGGTTAAAACTTCTTAAAGAAACAGAATACATTTCAAAAGAAGAATTTGAAAGTATATATAATGATGCAAATGAAATATGTTAAATATTAGGAAGCATACAAATTTCAATGAAAAATAAAATTAATCAATAATTAATTCATATTTTTTTTAAAGTTTAATCAATCGTAATTCGTAATTTTTAATTCGTAATTTTTTTAATATGTTATACTATCTATTCGAATATCTAAATAAGGAATTGAACATTCCAGGAACAGGCGTTTTCCAATACATTTCGTTTCGATCTGCGTTGGCAATAATTATGTCGTTGTCAATCTCGACTATTTTTGGCAAACGAATTATTAATTATCTGCGAAACAAACAAGTAGGCGAAACCGTTAGAGAACTCGGACTCGACGGGCAAAATCAAAAAGCAGGCACACCCACAATGGGCGGATTAATCATTATTATAGCAACTTTAATCCCTGTTTTTTTGCTAACCAAGTTAAACAATGTGTATATTATCCTATTGATAATAACCACTTTATGGATGGGTACTATTGGTTTTATTGACGATTATATAAAAGTTTTCAAAAAAGACAAAGAAGGATTAAAGGGAATATTTAAAGTCGTAGGACAAGTTGGTTTAGGTTTAATCGTAGGTTCGATTTTGTATTTTAACTCAAATGTTACGATTAGAACAGACATCAAAAACAAAAATTATTCGTTCAACAAAACTACCGAAACAAAAACAATACCCGTTTACGAAAAATCAACCGCAACCACCATTCCCTTTATGAAAAACAACGAGTTTGATTATGCCGAAATCCTTTCATTTATGGGAGATGGTTACAAAAACTGGGCGTGGTTAATTTTTATTTCAGTCGTTATTTTTATCATTACCGCAGTCTCAAACGGAGCCAATCTAACCGATGGAATTGACGGTTTGGCGGCAGGAACATCGGCAATATCAGTCATAGCACTAGGTGTTTTCACATTTCTTTCGGGCAATATTATTTTTTCTAACTACCTCAATATTATGTATATCCCAAATGCGGGCGAAATGACCGTTTTCATTGCAGCATTTGTAGGAGCACTAATAGGATTTTTGTGGTACAATTCCTATCCAGCATCAGTCTTTATGGGTGATACGGGCAGTTTAACCATCGGCGGAATCATTGCCGTTTTGGCAATTGCCGTCCGAAAAGAGTTGTTAATAATATTGTTTTGCGGGATTTTCTTTGCCGAAACTTTATCAGTAGTCATTCAAGTTGCCTATTTCAAATACACCAAAAAACGCTTCGGAGAGGGCAAACGAATTTTCCTGATGTCGCCCCTGCACCATCATTATCAAAAAAAAGGATACCACGAAAGTAAAATAGTAACAAGATTTTTAATAGTAGCAATTATGTTGGCAATCTTGAGTTTAGTAACATTGAAGTTGAGGTAAAAGCAAAGCCCCCTAACCCCCGAAGGGGGAACTTCGCAGGAGTTTAGAAGATGGATTTTGATTGAGTGAGTATCAGGATATGATGAGTGAGTAGCAGAAAGTAGTAAGTGAGTAGTAAAAAATGATTGGAGTGTAGCAGGATATGATGAGTGAGTAGAGCAAAAGATGTGGCATTTTCGGATTATGTAAATCATCGATAAAAAACAACCGCAAAGTGGGGAGTTTTCGGGAAAAATGTATCAATAAGAATAATGTTTTACAATTTGACAAATCCAAATTCGTAATTCGTAATTCGTAATTCATAATTAAATATGCGTTTAGTAATATTAGGTGGTGGCGAAAGCGGTGTTGGAACGGCAATACTTGCTAAACAAAATGCTTACGAGGTATTTGTGTCCGATTTTGGAAAAATAAAAGATAAGTATAAACAGGTTTTGGTGGATAATGAAATTGAATTTGAGGATGAAAAACACACCGAGAATTTGATTCTAAATGCCGATTTGGTAATGAAAAGCCCTGGAATTCCAGATAAGTCGCCAATAGTCAAAAAATTGATAGAAAAAGGAGTGAAAATTGTATCCGAAATAGAATTTGCCATACAGTTCACAAACGCAAAAACAATAGGAATTACGGGCAGTAACGGCAAAACCACTACTACAATGCTTACTTATCATTTGCTGAAAGAGGCAGGATTAAATGTTGGGTTAGGGGGCAATATCGGAAAAAGTTTTGCTTGGCAAGTGGCTACCGAAAATTTTGATTATTTCGTATTAGAATTAAGCAGTTTTCAACTCGATGGTTGTTATAATTATCGACCAGATATTGCGATAATAACCAATTTAAGTCCCGATCATTTAGACCGATATGATTATAAATATAAAAATTATATAGCCTCAAAGTTTAGAATAACACAAAATCAAACGGCAACCGATTTCTTGATTTATGACGATGATGATTCCGAGATTGCCAATTGGTTCAAAAACAACAAAACGAAAGCAAGATTAATTCCGTTTTCATTAACAAAACAAAATGAATTTGGAGCATTTATAAAAAATAATACCATGAAAGTTTTAATCAACGAAGAAGAATTTAATATCGAAACTGATACAATAATTTTAGAAGGAAAACACAACCATAAAAATGCTATGGCAGCATCGTCTGTTGCAATGCTTTTAGGTGTTAGAAAAAAAACGATTGAGAATAGTTTAAAAACCTTTCAAGGAGTAGAGCATCGGTTAGAGAAGGTTCTGAAAATAAATGGTGTGCAATATATTAATGATAGCAAGGCTACTAATGTAAATTCGGTTTATTACGCACTCGAAAGTATGACGGCACCTACCGTTTGGATTATAGGTGGTATAGATAAAGGAAATGATTACGATCAATTGACCGAATTGGTTTTTGAAAAAGTAAAATCAATAATCTGTTTAGGGGTCGATAACGAAAAAATATTAAAGACTTTCGGGAATATGGTTGAGGTAATGGTTGAGGTTGAAAATATGGAAGATGCCGTAAAAACCGCTCAACATCTTACCGAAAAGGGAGACTGTGTTTTACTATCTCCAGCTTGTGCTAGTTTTGACAAATTTAATAATTACGAAGATCGAGGAAACCAGTTTAAACGGTTTGT
>DYPB01000214.1 GCA_020720185.1 Flavobacterium psychrophilum
CCTTTGGAAAATTAAATTCACTGACTTTTGGTTAACTTAAAAATTATTGTATTTTAGAAATTTCTCTGCTAAATTTGTCAGTGCACTGCACTCATCCCGGGCACACACATATGCTAAAACGACAAGTGCAGGCATTGTGCGTAACTTGAAACGACAGTGCAATAATTTATATTGTGCTGTATTGAAACATTTTACTTTCAAATCCTGCAACTACGTTTAGCATTTTCCGTTATAGCCAATTAAAAAAAATAGAATAATGGAAAAAAAATTATTAATTTGGGAGGATAAATATTCCGTAGGTTAAGATGAAATTGATAACCAACACAAAAAACTCGTTGAAATAATAAAAAGGCACATCGTAATTAATGACTTAAAAAACAACATCTTATAATGAATAATAATTTTAAAACCAATAAATATACATTATTATTTCAAGAAAGTAAACTTGAAAGTCAATATTATAACAATTATGTGCAAAAAATTAGAAAACCATTGAGAATAAGTATCTTAATTGGAATTCTTATTTATTCCGGTTTTATATTGATTGATTATTTTGTTTTTCCGGAAAAATTTTTTATTATAGGCTTAAATCGTATAATAGTAGGATTAATTGCTTTTGTTACCTTTTTAGTTACATATCTAAAAAATTATTCAAAATATTATAATCTTATCATAACAGGTTTATTTTTGGTTGTTGGTTTTGGAACTGTCCATTTAACTTTCATTGAACAGATTTATATAAACTCTGTCTATTCAGTTATTATCTTTTTCAGTTTGATACCACACATTCGTTTTGTAAGTGCAATCCTTATAAATTTTAGTATTATATCGGGAATGATAGGTGTTTTATTAATTCAATCTCAAATAAATAATAAAACGTCATTATTACAAAGTTTTTTATTAATTTCAGCTGGGATAGTTAGTTTGCTTGTTTTATATATCAAACAAAGTATCGAAAGACACAATTTTTTGCAATCGAACAATTTGTTTGTCCAAAGTGTAGAATTAAAAGAGAAAAATGAAGAACTACAAACCGCCGAAGAAGAATTACGACAAAACAACGAAAAATTAATGGAATTAAACGAAAATATCCAATCGCAAAAAGACATAATAGAAAATAAAAACCAAGAATTACACAAATATTTTACAGCAATAGAACAAAGCGAAGCAACAATTGTTTTTACAGATATAGAAGGTAATATCGAATATGCCAATCCACAATTTTCAAAACTAACCGGCTACACCGTCAACGAAGCTTTGGGTAAAAACCCAAGAGTTTTAAAATCAGGAAAAACGCCAAAAGAAACTTTTACAAATTTGTGGGAAACCATTTCCGGTGGGCAAACATGGAAAGGTGAATTTATAAACCGCAAAAAAGACAAAACAGAATTTTGGGAAAGTGCAACGATATCGCCTGTGAAAAATACTAATGGTGTAATAACAGCTTATATCGCAATAAAAGAAGATATTACCGCTTTAAAAAAATATGAATATGTGCTAAAAGCAAAAAATGAAAAACTACAAACCGCCGAAGAAGAATTACGACAAAACAACGAAGAATTACATACCATTTTGGAAGATTTGGAATATAGAAAAAAGGAACTTGACAAAGCAAATAAAACTTTAAGCTCAACTAATTTAAAATTAGATACCGCAAATAAAGAAATATTAGCAGGAATAAACTATGCTTCGTTGATACAAAAATCAATGCTGACAAGCGAAGATATAACAAACACCTATCTTAGTGAGTATTTCTTAATTTATAAACCAAAAGATATAGTAAGCGGCGATTTTTATTACGTAAACAAAATTGAAAATTATTTAATTATTGCCGTTGCCGATTGCACAGGGCACGGAGTTTCGGGTGCTTTTATCACAATGTTGGGTATCACATATATACATGACACCATAACACGAAAGGAAACGAATTCGACAAACACAGTCTTAGAAATAGTAAGAGAACGCTTTAAACAAACTTTTAAAACATTTGGGTCGGACAGCAAAAACGGTATGGACATTGCTTTGTGTGCCTTAAATTTAGACACCTTAGTATTGCAATATTCGGGTGCAAATTTACCACTTTGGATTGTCAGAAACGGAGACTTAATTGAACACAAACCAACACGTTGCCCGATTGGATTTTATCCGGTTGATATTGATTTTCAACAAAATGAAATACAGTTAGAAAAAAATGATACAATTTATATGTTCTCTGACGGTATTTATGACCAATTGAGCGATATAAATTTTAAAAAATATCAAAAGAATAAATTCAGGACATTAATTTTAGAAAATACAGCACTAAGTATGGAAAATCAAAAACAAAAAATTCTTGAAAATTTTGAGAATTGGAAAGGTGTTAATTATCAGACAGATGATGTAACAGTATTAGGATTTAAAATATAAATGAGTTCAGTCTAAAAACTATTTTTGAGACAATGCAAAGATAAAAAGAAAAATAT
>DYPB01000215.1 GCA_020720185.1 Flavobacterium psychrophilum
ATACCGTGCCACAATTCAAATCTATAAAAGTGAGTGTTACCGTAGATTTTTATTAATTTTTAACAACAAGTTTGTATTCTATCCCATGCTGAATTTTTTATTTTATAACAGGTTTATATTCTACCCTATACCAAATATTTTATTTTATAAAAGGTTTGTATTCTACCCCATACCAAATATTTTATTTTATAAAAGGTTTGTATCCTACCCCATACTAAATTTTTATTTTATAATAGGTTTGTATCCTACCCCATAATAAATTTTTGTTTTATAATATAGTTAATATCAATTATATTTATATCTTTGTATTTTATTTCATAGTTGATATCAATTATTTAAAAATCTTAAAATAATTAAAAAACTGGGACAAAATTTGTAATTCAAAAAATAGGTTTTTAGATGTACTAAAACCAATAACTTTAAAAAAAATAGAAATCATGAGTGAGAACACAACACCCACAACCGCAAAGGTTAAAAAAACGGCAACTATTCCTACTGCCGATGTCGATTTTGGCAATGTATCTAAAGATGTAAGCGATAAATGGACGGCAACACCATCCATTGTATTAAACTGGATTACTGCAACTGATTTTGCTACGAATGTAAGCAATTATAACAGAGTTCTAATCGATAGAAAGCAAGCAGGAAGAGCAAGACCACAAAAAACCAAAGCATTAGAATTGATAGAAGCACAAATGAATGATTCTGTAGCTTATGTAAAAAGTTATATTCTTGATAAATATAAAAAAGATGTTGCACCGAGTTATTATCCTGCTTTTGGATTAGTGTTTAGAAATAAAACCTATGCTTTGCCAAAAGACCAAAACGGACGGTTAGAGGCACTAAATGCAATGATTACAGCCATTGATGCGAATGGTTTTGGTGCAAAAGAATTTGGCACGACTTTTTGGACTACCTTAAAAACTGATTATGAGGTACTATTAACACAGGCAAAAGCTACAGACACCACGGTTACTGAAAAAGTGGGCGATAAAAATGCACTGAAAACCAGTATAAAAAAAGTATTGAATGCCCTGATAGGTCAAATTAAGTCAAATTATCCTGATACTTATAAAACCGAACTCCGCACTTGGGGTTTTCATAAAGAGAAGTATTGAGTAGTTGTAGGAAACCTTATGATAAATATACCGCATAGAAAAACTAAAAATAAACTATCTTTGCGTTTTAAAAATAATATATGAATAGTATAGATTTATTTTGTGGTTGTGGAGGAATGACGCTTGGTTTTGAGTGGTCAGGATATAACTCTATAATTACATCAGACATAGATGAGAATTGTGGAAAAACAATAAAAAGAAATTTTCCAAATACAAATTTTATTTTAGGAAATATATCAAATGTAAACTGCTGTAATGGCAGTTTTTTGTATCTTTGAAATTTAATAAATAAAAACAATGAAAAAAATAATCTTAATAATATTCGTTTTGATATTTCAAAATAGCCATGCCCAATGGATAAATTCATTTGAAGATGCTCAAAAAATTGCTTTGGGTCTTAATAAATTAATGTTGATAGATTTTACAGCAAGATGGTGTAAACCGTGCAGAGATATGGAAAAATATTCATGGACAAATAACGAAGTGCAACTGTTGATGGAAGATTTTGTATGCGTAAAAGTTGATGTAGGTTATGACAAAAGTATGACTGAAAAGTACAATGTAAAGGCCATACCAACAATACTGATAGTGGATGGTAATGGCAAAATTTTATTTTCGATAATAGATTTTTTGAGGGCTACTGAACTAAAAACTTTACTCGACAAATATGCCATTTCTACCGATTTTATTAGTATAGATCTCATCAATCAATATAAAAACCCAAATTATGCCAACAGTATCCGATTGATACAAAAATATTGTAGATATAGCCTTATGGCAGATAATAATATTAGAGGAAATGTTTTGAAAGCTGGCTTTTCGTATATGAATGATGCAAAAAAAATTTTAAAAAGAGACGATACCGATTTTGACGAGAAAAAGCAAAAACTTCAACTTTTAGAACTTTATGAATTGGCTTATAGTTTTAAATTTGAAAAACTAAATAACAAAATTACCAATTTTGACGAAAACCAAATAAAAGATAACAACAAAGAAATTTATTACTTTTTAAGATATCTTTCGGCAAAAACAGTCAATAATAATGAAATAAAAACGATTGAAGAAAAACTTAAATTGCTTGAATATTTCGAAACTATCATTAATAAAGCCAATGAAATTGTTGAAAAAAGTTTATTAATTTCTAAATAGAAATTATACAAGGCTGTTAGAAATTACTTTTTGGATAGCTTTGTAAAAAGAATTTTTTTTTTGCTCAATTCGTTTGATACCGTGCCACAATTCAAATCTATAAAAGTGAGTGTTACCGTAGATTTTTATTAATTTTTTAACCTTTTTTCTTCTTTTTATCTCTTGTTTTTAAAATATTTCTATTTACCGAA
>DYPB01000053.1 GCA_020720185.1 Flavobacterium psychrophilum
TAGGGAAAAGATGGGAGATGGGAGATGGGGGATGGGAGAATTTTAAAAAAATGATTTAGAAAATTGAGTATTTGATAAGAAAACAGACTTTATAGTTCCAAAGTTTATTATGAAATGGGTATTTTTCCTATTTCTTTATTAATGGCAATGAAACTTTAAAAACGGTTCCTTTGCCAAATTCTGACTCGAAGCTGATATCACCTTTATAACTTTCGATAATATTTTTAATAATTCCAAGTCCAAGCCCCATTCCGCTGGTTTTTGTAGTAAATTTTGGTTCAAAAATATGTTCAAAACTTTCTGTTTCAATTCCTGTTCCGTTATCGGAAACGGTTATTAGAACGGTGTATTTTTCTTTTTTTATGGTTACGACAATTAATTTATTTTCTTGATTTTCAGGTATGGCTTGAATGGCATTTTTTACTATATTATTAATTATTCTAATAAGCTGGGAACGATCCATTTTTGAGATAATTTTGTCAAATTCTGGTTCAAATACAATATAATCTTCATTAAAAATATCAAGTGCCAAGCCTACTACTTCAACTACATTCAAGGTTTCATTTTGTTGGGCTGGCATTGAGGCAAAATTTGAAAAAGCAGCAGCAACAGAACTCATTGCATCAATTTGTTGGATTAAAGTTTCAGAATAATCTTTGATTTTTTGTTTTAAATTCTGATCGTTTTGATTAAATTTCCGTTCAAAATTTTGCACCGTCAAACGCATTGGTGTCAATGGATTTTTAATCTCGTGTGCCACTTGTTTTGCCATTTCTCTCCAAGCTTCTTCTCTTTCTGATTGTGCTAATTTTTGAGCCGATTGTTCCAACTCATCAACCATTCCATTATAAGCCTTTATTAACAGATTGATTTCGTTACTATTAGCCTCTAAAACTATTTTTTCATTTTTCTGCGTTAGCGATGTTTCGTTCAATTTATCTGAAATTGTTTTTAATGATTTTGTAATATATGTAGATAAAAAATAAGCTACTGCAAAGGCAACCAATAACATAAAACCATAAACTTGTGCCAGCCTGACGAAAAAATTATGCAACTCGCCCTCATAATAAGTATCGTCTTCAACATAAGGTAAATTCAAGATACCCAGCGGTTTAAATTTATCGTCTTTAATTAAACTGTATGATGAACGGTATTTTTTTCCATCAACATTTTTAACATCTACATATCTTTTTTCGATAGATGATTGGACTAAAGTTAAAACATATTTTGGTATTGGTGGTGTTTTTTTATCGACCGAAAATCTTGATTTTGAAGATTTTATAAGATTTCCTTTTAAACTAAAAATATTTATTTCAAGATTATGAATATCTGCCAGTTCATGAATTTTATCTTTAAAAATTATATTCAAATTAGCAGAAATTAAAGCATATTTTGTATTGGTCAAAACATAATTAATGTTCTCTTTTATAGCATCTTCCTTGTGTTCAAGCCGTTCTTGATGGTATTTTCGAGCATCGTTTTTAAACTGAAAAATCGAAATTGTTGCCAATATTGCAGCTGCTACAATAATCAAAACAATCATAGATACAAAAATCCTGATTTGCAATGAAAGTGTAGCTATTTGGAAGGGTTTAATCATAGTCAAAAGTCAAAAGTTAAAAGTCAAAAGTTATTAAAAACTCATAAACTAAAACTCACAACTATTTTTCTCTTATTTGTTTATAAAATTTGAATCCTAACATAATAATTATTGAAAATAGAAAGATGCCAATAACGCCATAAATCCAGTTGAAGGCGTTTTTTAGGATTACTAAAAACACTACTGCAAAGAGGATAATTGTGGCTCCTTCGTTCCATAACCGCATAAAATTTGAGGAATATTTTACTTCATCTTTTTCTAATTGTTTAAAAATTTGGTGGCATTTTAGATGATACAAATACAATGCCAAAACAAAACCGAGTTTGATTTGCATCCAAGGCATTTGAAGCCACGATGGCATTAAAAACAATAGCCAAACAGCAAAAAATCCTGCTAAAATAGCTGATGGCCAAGTGATTATATACCACAAACGATAGGACATAATTTTGTATTGTACTTGCAAAATTTCTTTTTCGGGCGATGGTTTTTCATTGGCTTCTATTTGATATACAAACAACCGAACGATGTAAAACAAGCCTGAAAACCAAGTGATTACGAAGATTAAGTGAAGGGATTTGATGTAGTTGTAGAGTTCCATTTTTGGTGTGGGTTAATGGTTGTTGGATTTTTTAGTTTTTTTCGCAAATCTTTAAAAAAATTCAATTCAATAATTCTTATAGCCCCGATTGTAGTGAAAATCCTGCTGTTGCGGGGTTCGCAACGGCAGATTGGAACGAAAAGCGGGAAAATGCTTTATAAAAATGCCTTAAGTTTTGCTTCAAATAATTTTGTTTTAATTTTTAACTTGCAATCCACTTTCCTATTTCTCCATTTTTGAAATTTTCAATCCATTTATTAACCAATTGGCACCAATCGTCTTCTTCATTCAGACACGGAATGGCTTTAAATTCTTCGCCGCCATTTTCTTTAAATTGGTGGTTGGCTTCCATAGCAATTTCTTCTAATGTTTCTAAACAATCTGAGACAAATGCTGGGGTAACGACTGCCAATTTTTTGATGCCTTTTGCTGGCATTTTGTTAACTTCTACATCCGTGTATGGGGTCAGCCACTTGTCGCCCGCCAATCGAGATTGAAAGGTTTGGCTGTATTTTTCGGCTGGGATATTTAAATATTCTGTTACTAATTTTGTGGTTTCGTAACATTGATGACTGTAACAAAATTCGTGTGCTGGGCTGGGTATGCTGCAACAAGTTTGGTCAATTTTGCAGTGTGATTTGGTGATATCCGTTTTGCGAATGTGTCTTTTTGGAATGCCGTGATAGGAGAATAATAGATGGTCGTAATCAAATCCTTTTAGATGGTTTTTGATGCTTTCTGCTAAAACTTTGATATAATCGGGTTTGTTATAAAATGCTGGCACGATTTGAAATGTCATTTCAGGGAAATGTTTAGCACGCAACTCTTCTGCTAAAACTAAAATTGTGGTAGTTGACGCCATTGCGTATTGAGGATATAATGGAAATAGCATTATATTTGTAACTCCTTTATTATGAAGTTCTTGCAATCCTTTTAAAATAGCCATCGTGCCATATCTCATGGCTAATGCCACAGGAATGTCGCTTAAATCTTGCACTTTTTTGTGCATTTTTTTTGAAATTACTACTAATGGCGAGCCTTCTGGTGTCCAGATTTTTGCATAAGCTGCCGCTGATTTTTTTGGTCGGGTTTGCAAAATAATTCCTTTTACCAATAATGCTCTTAATAAATACGGCACATCAATTACAAATTTATCCATCAAAAATTCGTCAAGATACGATTTTACATCCTTTGCTGTTGGGCTCTCTGGTGAGCCGAGATTTACTAATAATACGCCTTTCATATTTTGTGTTTTTATTTTTTAATTTTCAATCATTAAATTGTTTGCAAACTCATCAAATACTTTTTCGGAGTAGTGCCAAATTTTTTTCTGAAAGCTGCAATAAAATGACTTCCAGTGCTATATCCAATTTTCAATCCTACTTCATTAACATTATATGAACCTGAATCTAATAATTTTCGAGCATAATCCATTTTATAATCAAACAGAAAACCATAAACGGTATCTCCATAAATTTGCTTAAATCCTATTTTTAATTTTTTTAAATTGAGACCTATTTCATCGGCAAGTTTTTGTAATCCAGGTGGTTCTGCCATATTTGCAATAACAATTTCTTTGGCTTTTTTGATTTTCAAAACATTTTCCTCGTCAATCAAAAACGGACATTGTTCGGCAGTTGGGTCTTCATTTCGGTTGAAATACAAACTCAATAGTTCGTATCCTTTGCCTTTATAATATAAATTTTTTATAGATGGATTCAAATTATAATGAAACAATTGACTCAAAACGATTGCCATCGATGGCGAAAAGTTTTCTTCCCGATAATATTTTTTATCCTTGTTTTCGTCACTCAAAAACGGAATGTAATTAGCTTCTGATGAGAATAATGCGTGAAATTTTTTAATTGAAACAATTAGCGAAATTACCCAAGAATTGGGTTCCAATTCTAAATTCAAAGGCAATTCTTTCTGAGGATTGTATAAAAGTAATGATTTTTCTTCATTCAAATCTAATGCGTAATTGCCTTGATTAAAATTGAATTTTGCTTTGCCTTTAAGTCCAAAATGAAACTGAATCAAACCGCTGTTTACTGATTTTTCCACCTTAAAAATCTCTTCAGAATCGTTCTGAAAACGAATCAGCATAAAGTCATTTTCAATATTGATAATTTCTTGTGTTCCCATAGCGTTATTTTTTTTATAAAAATTATAATCAAAATTAAATTTGATGATATAGTTAATTATAAATTATTGCAAAAATAAGAATTTATTTACAACAAAACGAAAAAAACCGTAAAACTAAATTCGATATAAAAAGTCCTTGAAGCGTTGTTTTTTAAAATAGGGTTGTGGTATTTTTGCAATCACGATTTTAAATTATATTTATGAAATAAAATTTTTAATTTTTAATTCGTAATTTTTAATTGAACATGGAAAACCTCAAACTTTCAAAACACCAAATTTTTTACTCCATTGGCTTAAGCTATAAAAAAGCTGATGCCGAAATTCGTGGTAAATTTTCGTTGAATGATGCTGCCAAAATCGCTTTATTACAACAAGCCAAAACCGAAGGTATTGATAGTTTGATTGTAACATCGACTTGCAACCGAACAGAGATTTATGGTTTTGCTGAACATCCCTTTCAATTAATTAAATTGCTGTGTAACAACAGTTTGGGTAGTGTGGAAGAGTTTCAAAAAGTAGCTCAAATATATAAAAATCAAGAGGCTATATCACATTTATTCAGGGTAGGAACGGGTTTAGACAGTCAAATTTTAGGAGATTTTGAAATTATCTCTCAAATAAAAACAAGTTTTGCACAAGCAAAAGAGATGGGTTTGGCAAATGCTTTTATGGAACGATTGGTCAATGCCGTAATTCAAGCCAGCAAAAGGATTAAAACCGACACCGAAATTTCATCTGGTGCAACTTCGGTTTCGTTTGCATCGGTTCAATATATTATGAAAACCGTTGCTGATATTGGTAATAAAAACATTTTGCTTTTTGGCACAGGAAAAATTGGCAGAAATACTTGCGAAAATTTAGTAAAACATACTAAAAATGAACAAATTACACTGATTAACAGAACTAAAAATAAAGCAGAAAAACTAGCCACAAAACTGCAATTAATTGTAAAAGATTATGCCGACTTGCAATTAGAAATTCAAAAATCCGATGTTTTAGTAGTTGCAACTGGGGCACAAAATCCAACAGTTGATGCCGCCATTTTGAACCTCAAAAAACCACTTTTGATTTTAGATTTATCGATACCAAAAAATGTACATGAAAATGTACAAAATTTACCCAATGTCTCGTTGGTACATCTTGATGATTTATCCCAAATTACAGACGAAACTCTTGAAAATAGAAAGTCTCAAATCCCTGCTGCTGAATTGATTATAAAAGAAATAAAACAAGAGTTTATGGACTGGATGCACGGAAGAAAATATGCACCAACCATACACGCATTGAAAGAAAGATTGAATCATATAAAAGAAAAAGAGCTTCAAACCCATCGAAAAAAAATAGTCGATTTTAATGAAAATCAAGCAGAGATTATTAGCAATAAAATAATTCAAAAAATAACAAATCATTTTGTAAGCCATCTCAAACATGAGGACACAAATGTTGATGAAAGTGTTGAAATGATTGAAAAAATGTTTCAATTAACTACCTAGAAAATAAATTTATAATTCCTAAATTCGTGGCAAAATAATGAAAGAAAAAACCATTAAAATAGGCACTCGAGATAGTGAATTAGCACTATGGCAAGCCCATACAGTGGCAAAATTGCTACAAGAATTGGGTCATCAAACCCAAATTGTGGCAGTAAAATCCGACGGAGATTTAATTTTAAATAAACCGTTATACGAACTGGGCATTACAGGAATTTTTACCAAAACCCTTGATATTGCTATGCTTAACGGCGAAATTGATATAGCGGTGCATTCTATGAAAGATGTTCCAACAGCATTACCAACAGGAATGATTCAAGCAGCAGTTTTGGAACGAGCCAACGAAAAAGATATTTTAGTTTATAAAAACAACACCAATTTTCTTGACCAAAACAACACAAAATCAGCCACGATTGCAACAGGTAGTTTGCGTCGTCAAGCCATGTGGCTCAACAAATATCCAACCCATAAAACCGTCGATTTGCGTGGAAATATAAACACTCGGCTAAAAAAATTAGAAGAAAACACCTGGAACGGAGCCATATTTGCAGCAGCAGGATTGGAAAGAATAGCATTAAAAACTGATCATTCAGAAAAATTATCATGGATGACACCAGCACCCGCACAAGGAGCAATGGTGGTTTTGGCAATGCAGAACGATCAATATTGCATCGATGCCTTGGCGGAATTGAACCATCTCGAAACCGACATTTGTACCTATATTGAGCGACAATTTTTGAGAACATTAGAAGGTGGCTGCACCGCACCAATAGGGGCTTTGGCAACATTTAAAGATGACGAAATTTCGTTTACAGGCGTTTTACTTTCCATCGATGGCAAGCAAAAAATCGAGGTTCAAAAAGTGGTGCCAATACAAGAATGGAAAAAATTAGGCTATTTTACAGCACAAGAAATTTTGAAAAATGGTGGTAAAAAACTAATGGATGAAATAAAAAACAATTTGAAGAAATAGAAGCAAAACAGCAGGCATTTTTATAAATGTCATACCCGCTTTTCACTACAATCTTTTCTTTTTTAAAGAAAAAAGAAAAGGATTTTCGTTGCAAACGAAGTTCACTGAACTCCGCTGTAAAATATTAACAGAGTGAAGTAATCGGGGCTATTTGAAAAACGATTTTGAATATCAATAAAGGTTTGTAAAAAACATCAAATGTGAAGCAAGCTGTTTCACATTTAGAAAATATCATAGTAAAAAATGACAAATTCAACCCAAATACTATCAACCAAAACACTATCTTCAATTCAAAAAAACGAACTGTTAGGTACTGGTTTTGAAGTATCTGAATTTAATTTTATTGAGGTAAAACATACAGATTTTGAATTGCCAATTATCAAAAATGAAATTCTTATCTTTACCAGTAAAAATGCAGTTTTAAGTCTTTTAAACCATAAAAATAGTGAACAATTAAAGAAAAATACCGTTTTTTGCGTAGGTTTAAAAACCAAGGCATTATTAGAAGAACATGGTTTTCAGGTTGAGGTTTATGTAGATTATGCAGAAGATTTAGCCGAAATAATTTCTTTAATATATAAGGAAGAAAAATTTATCTTTTTTAGCGGAAATTTGCGAAAAGAAACTTTGCCAAAATCATTAAAAGCCGCAAAAATAAATATAAAAGAAATTGAGGTTTACGAAACTATTTTAACCCCGCAAATAATTAAAAATCAATTAGATGGGATTTTATTTTTCAGTCCCTCTGGAGTTGAAAGTTATTTACAAAAGAACACAATTAAAAACGAAATTTGCTTTTGCATCGGCAAAACCACCGCAGAAACAGTAGAAAAACATACAAAAAACAGTGTCATTGCGGAATACCCATCGACTGAAAGCCTGATTGACGAAATTATTAAACATTATAACCGCTGAAAGTCAACAGCTATCAGCCAACAGTTAAAACTATGCTAAAAAACGATTTATTTCTCCGTGCCTTAAAAGGCGAAACCGTACAACGACCACCAGTCTGGATGATGCGTCAAGCAGGAAGATATTTACCAGAATTTATCGCTTTGCGAGATAAATATGACTTCTTTACCCGTTGTCAAACACCAGAATTAGCATCAGAAATTACTGTGCAACCTATCCGACGAATTGCTCCAGATGCTGCTATTTTATTTTCAGATATTTTAGTAGTACCACAAGCAATGGGAATTGAAGTTTTAATGAAAGAAAGTGTAGGTCCGTTTTTGCCCAACCCAATCAGAACAATGCAAGATGTTGATAGAGTGGTAGTTCCAGATGTTCATCAAACACTTGGATATGTATTTGACGCTATCAAATTAACTAAAGAAATGTTAAACGATGAGGTTCCACTCATTGGTTTTGCAGGTTCGCCTTGGACCATTTTTTGTTATGCCGTAGAAGGTAAAGGTTCCAAAAGTTTTGATACCGCCAAAGGTTTTGCATTCTCCAATCCAGTGGCAGCACACACCTTATTACAAAAAATTACCGACACAACCATTCTGTATTTAAAAGAAAAAGTAAAAGCAGGCTGCGATGCTATCCAAATTTTTGACTCTTGGGGCGGTATGCTATCTCCTGTTGATTATCAGGAATTTTCATGGAAATATATTAATCAAATTGTAGAGGCATTAGCTGAAACTACACCCGTTATTGTTTTCGGAAAAGGTTGCTGGTTTGCCCTTGGCGAAATGGGAAAATCAAAAGCATCTGCATTAGGAGTAGATTGGACTTGTTCTCCAAAAAACGCTCGATATTTGAGCGGAGGAAACATCACTTTGCAAGGAAATTTTGACCCAAGTCGTTTGCTTTCGCCAATTCCAACCATCAAAAAAATGGTTCACGAAATGATTGACGAGTTTGGAAAAGATAAATATATTGTTAATCTCGGTCACGGAATTTTACCAAATATTCCTGTTGATAATGCCAAAGCGTTTGTAGATGCGGTGAAGGGGTATATTAAGTAGTAAACAATTTTATTTTAAATTTGCGTAAAAAGAAAACTAATGACAGAAAAAGAGTTACAAAACTATTTGATTAACAATTTTCCAATCGAGAACGAAAAATGCGAATGGAAAGAATTCAAATCTTTAAAAAATTTTGTAGCTGGAAAAGAAGGAAACGACATCGTTTCTTACATTTCAGCAATTGCTAATATGCAAGGCGGTCATTTAGTTCTTGGCGTAAAAGATGAAACACTTGAAGTTGCTGGTATTCAAGACTTTGCTGGGTATTCAATTAATGAGATTCGTTATCGAATAAACGGAAATTGTACAAACTTAGATATTGAAAATTTTTCTGTTAAAGAATTTAAAACTTCAGACACTAATAAAACTGTTTGGATTTTAAAAATCCCAAAACATCTATTTAGACTTCCTGTTTATGCTCACAAAAAGACTTGGCAAAGAATAGATGACAATTTAGTTGCAATGACTAAATCAAGATTAGATGCCATTCTAACGGAAATTATAATAAATGAAGATTGGTCTAAAGAAATTATTGATGAAGCATCAATTGATGATTTAGATACTGAAGCTATTAAAAAAGCAAAAATTGAATTTTTAAAAAGAAATCCGAAGTATAGCGACGAAATAGGTAAATGGAGTGATGTCGATTTTTTAAACAAAGCAAAAATTACAATTAAAAGTAAAATAACAAGAACAGCTCTAATTTTATTGGGTAAAGAAGAATCTGAACATTATCTAAATTCAACTGTAAAAATTAGATGGAACTTAAAAAGTTTAGATAATCAAGATAAAGACTATGAAATATTTTCTATACCATTTTTATTAAACATTGACGAGGTTTATAAAAAAATTAGAAATCTTAAATATCGTTATTTAAGAGAAGGCACTTTATTCCCTAATGAAGTGCTAAGATATGAACCTTTTATTATTCGAGAGTCCTTAAATAATGCCATTGCTCATCAAGATTATACTAAAGGAGCTAGAATAAATGTTGTGGAATTTGAAGACGATCATTTAGTATTTTCAAATTATGGCTCATTTTTGCCTAAATCAGTTGAAGAAGTAGTTTTAAATGATACTCCTGAAGAAGTCTATAGAAATCCATTCTTAGTGGAAGCCATGAAAAATTTAGATATGATTGAAACCCAAGGTGGAGGAATTAGAAAAATGTTTAATTTTCAAAGACAACGTTTTTTTCCATTACCTGATTTCGATTTTAATGATAATAAAGTAAAGGTTACTATTACAGGAAAAATTTTAGATGAAAACTTTGCAAGAATACTTGTCAAAAATTCAGAATTAAAATTAGAAGAAATTATACTTCTCGATAAAGTTCAAAAGAAAAAAGAAATTAGCGAAAGTGAATTTAAACATCTTAAAAAGTGCAAATATATTGAGGGCAGAAAGCCCAACATATATCTTTCTCATGATATTGTTGTATCGGTGAACAACGAAGAATTAAAGAGAGAATATCTTGAAAACAGAAGTTTTGATGATCCACATTTTAAAGAGATGATTCTAGAATATCTAAGAAAATGGGGGAAATGTAAAAGAGACAAAATTGATAATTTAATTATTCCTAAACTATCTACAGCTTTATCTGAAGAAAAAAGGAAAAATAAAGTAACAAATTATTTGTCCGCTTTAAGAATGGAAGGCAAAATCATAAATACTCCAGGTTATTTTTGGGAAATCTTTTAAATACTTTTAAATACTTTTAAACACTTTTTAAATACTTTTTAAATGAAAACTAAATTCCTATCCTACATTCAAAACCTTCAAGACCAGATTTGTTCAAAAATTGAGCAAATTGATTGCTTGGCAATTTTTCATGAAGACAAATGGACTCGCCCAGAAGGCGGTGGTGGTCGCACACGAGTGATTGAAAACGGAAATGTTTTTGAAAAAGGCGGTGTCAATATTTCGGCAGTGCATGGCAAATTACCAGTGGCAATGCAGGAATATTTCAAAGTGGGCGAAGTCGATTTTTTTGCGGCGGGATTGAGTTTGGTTTTGCATCCAAACAACCCAATGGTTCCAACGGTTCATGCCAATTGGCGGTATTTCGAAATGTACGATGATAACGGAAATGTAATTAATTCATGGTTTGGTGGTGGACAAGATTTAACACCTTATTATTTATTTGAAGAAGACGGAAAACATTTTCATCAAACCTGTAAAACGGCTTGCGATAAACACAATCCAGAATTTTATCCGAAATTCAAAAAACAATGTGATGCTTATTTCTGGAACGCTCACAGAAACGAAGCTCGTGGTCTTGGCGGTTTGTTTTTCGATTATTGCAAACCAACCGAAAGTATGTCAATGGAAAATTGGTTTAATTTTGTAACCGAAGTCGGCAATTCTTTTCTCGATGCTTATGTTCCCATTGTAGAAAAAAGAAAAAATTTAGCTTACACGCCAGAACAAAGAACTTGGCAAGAAATCCGTCGTGGTCGTTATGTAGAATTCAATTTGGTTCACGACAAAGGCACCCATTTTGGACTAAAAACCAATGGCAGAATAGAAAGTATTTTAATATCTTTGCCCCCAAAAGTGCAGTGGAAATATGATCATCATCCCGAAAAAGGTAGCAATGAAGAGCGTTTAATAAAAATCTTACAAAATCCAGTAAATTGGATATAAAATGATAAATTATGTTGATAAGAAACAGAAGATTACGCACAAACGAATCCATTAGAAGTTTGGTTCGAGAAACCATTTTACACCCACACGATTTTATTGTACCGCTGTTTGTGGTGGAAGGAAAAAATATAAAAGAAGAAATTCCATCAATGCCAAATTATTATCGAATGAGTTTAGATAATATAGGAAAAGAGGTTTTAGAATTATGGAAACTCAACCTAAAATCAGTCTTGTTATTTGTAAAAGTGCCTGATAATCTGAAAGATAACAAAGGAACCGAAGCCTTGAATCCAAACGGATTGATGCAACGAGCCATCAAAACTGTCAAAAATGCTTGCCCAGAAATGTTGGTAATGACCGATGTGGCACTCGACCCATTTTCATCTTACGGACACGACGGAATTATTGAAAATGGCTTGATTGCCAATGATATAACTGCCGAAATTTTGGCACAAATGAGCGTTTCACACGCACAAACCGGTGCCGATTTTGTGGCTCCATCAGATATGATGGACGGGCGAATAGGAATAATTAGAACAGCATTAGAACAAAATAACCTTGTTAATACTGGAATTTTGGCCTATTCTGCCAAATACGCATCGGCTCATTATGGTCCTTTTAGAGACGCTTTAGACTCTGCCCCTGTTGATTTAATTGATGTTCCAAAAGATAAAAAAACCTATCAAATGGACTACCACAATAGATTAGAGGCTATAAAAGAGGTACAAATGGATATTATAGAAGGTGCTGATATTGTGATGGTTAAACCAGGAATATCTTATCTTGATATTGTTAGAGAAGTGAAAAATATATCTTCTGTGCCAGTTGCTGTTTACCAAGTTTCAGGTGAGTATGCTATGATAAAAGCTGCTTCAGAAAAAGGTTGGCTTGACCACGATGCAGTGATGATGGAACAAACTACTGCAATAAAAAGAGCTGGTGCCGACATTATTGCAAGTTATTTTGCTAAAGATATTGTAAAAATAATATCATAAACTGATAAATATCATAGATATAGCATTATAAATAAAAGAAATTTGAGGTGAATTTTAAACTAAAAAAAAATGAAAAAATTATTATTAATTCCACTCGTTATTTTTGCTATTTCTTGCAAAAAAGAATCTGATCAATCTTTTGGAAAACCTGAAAATGTTACTCCAGAAACAACAACTCCATCAAGCGTTGCAACCGATGCTGACGCAAAAACACCAGTCGATTTAGGAAAAACAATTTTTGAAGGTAAAGGAACTTGTGCTACTTGCCACAAGTTAGACGCAAAACTTATTGGACCAAGTGTTCAGGATATTGCAAAAATATACAAAGAAAAAAATGCTGACCTTGTGGTGTTTTTAAAAGGAGAAGGAAAACCAATTGTTGATCCTTCGCAATATGAAGTAATGAAAGCAAATTTTGCTCTTACAAAAACTTTTTCAGACGAAGAATTAAAAGGATTAGAGGCTTACATATATAGCAATTCTAAATAACAATTTGTTAGTATAAATAACTGTTTTTGAGTAGTTTTGTTACTCAAAAACAGTTATTTATGTTTTAAATTTCTTTAAAAACAATATTTTTACAAAATGGAAACCTGCTACATTGAAACACCTATTGGCATTGCAAAAATTATTGGAAATCAATACGGAATTTCTACTATCTCAATAGAAGAAAGCCATGAAGTTTCAACCGAAACACCTGTTTTTTTAAACGATGCTGTTATTGAACTAAAAGAATATTTTGCAGGAAAACGAACACATTTTGATTTTAAAATAACACCAAAAGGCACTGATTTTCAGAATGAAGTTTGGAAAGAATTACTCAAAATTCCTTTCGGAAAAACTTGTTCTTATATGGATTTGTCTAAAAAAATGGGCAATATAAAAGCAATCCGAGCAGTTGCATCTGCCAATGGAAAAAACCCTCTCTGGATTGTAATACCTTGTCATCGAGTTATAGGATCTGATGGGTCGATGACAGGATATGCAGGTGGGATTTGGCGTAAAAAATGGCTTTTAGAACACGAAAACCCATTGGTTCAAAAAGAATTGTTTTAAAAAAAGTTATATCTTTGAAAACTAAAACAAACTTTATGATTTATCAAAATATACTTATTACAACTGCAAACAACATTGCAACTGTAACCATTAACCGACCTGAAAAACTAAACGCATTAAATATAGCAACAATTCAAGAACTACACGAGGCGTTTCAATCATTAGAAAACAACAATGAAATTCTTGCCATAATCCTTACAGGAACTGGCGAAAAATCTTTTGTAGCAGGAGCAGATATTGCTGAATTTGCAAATTTTTCTATCACAGAAGGAGCAGAATTAGCTAAAGACGGTCAAGAAAAATTATTTGATTGTATCGAAAATTTATCAAAGCCCGTTATTGCAGCGGTTAATGGTTTTGCACTCGGCGGAGGATTAGAGTTAGCAATGTCTTGCCACATTAGAGTAGCATCAAGTAATGCAAAAATGGGTTTACCAGAAACCTCATTAGGTGTAATTCCAGGCTATGGTGGCACACAAAGACTACCTCAACTTATTGGTAAAGGACGAGCTATGGAAATGATTATGACCGCAGGAATGATTACCGCCGATGATGCCTATCGTATTGGTTTAGTAAATTATACAATTGAACAAGCCGAACTTTTAGATTTTTGTAACGGTATTGCCAACAAAATTGTTAGAAATTCTCCAACTGCAATTTCTCAAGCAATTACTGCTGTAAATGCTGGATTTATTGATGGTCAAAATGGTTATCAGACTGAAATTGAATGTTTTGGAAAGTGTTTTGGAACAAATGATTTTAAAGAAGGAACAACCGCTTTTTTAGAAAAAAGAAAAGCTGTTTTTACAGGAAAATAATTCTAATTGGTAATAAAAAAGTTGTTCTTTTTACTTAAATCAAGAGAGATAAAAGAAAAAAGAACAACTTTTTTATTAAAGGTGGGTTCTATAAATTAGTTTTTTTGTAAATTTATTTTTTCTTAGATTTCGACTTACCTTTCTTTTTTGATTTCTTTTTTGATTTTTTTTTAGCTTTGATTTTCTTTTTAGCTTTTTCTTTTTTAGCTTTCGCTTTTTTCTTTTTTTTCGCTTTCGCTTTCGCTTTTTTTCTTTTCTTTTCTTTTTCCTTTTC
>DYPB01000216.1 GCA_020720185.1 Flavobacterium psychrophilum
AGTAACTGCAACAGCAGCTACTTATTACTTTTTCGATTTTGATGCAGGAAAAATGTACATTCTTCAGCGAGATGGATTGGACACCAATAACCCACATTTTATAGCAAGTTATGAAACCTTAAATTTTTCAGAATCCTTTAAAGGAAAATATGGAACGCCAGAAGTAAATACAGCATTTGATTTTACTAAATAAACTATTTTTTAAATACAAATATATGAAAAATATAGAATTTGATTTTATCGAAGAATTTACAATTGAACTAAACAATTTTAATTTACTTACTCCCATTCAAAAAGAACAACTTATTGTCTGTGTGCCACTTTGTTTATTTGAAGATGATGTGGAAACTCTGATCAATTCCGATACTGTTAATTTGTTTCGAGAAGAAAAGGGAGGTTGGGCTTTTGCTTGTTTTTATAATATTATTGATACAGATACAGATACCGTTGTTTTCGACTTTTGGGTTTTCAATGAAGACACAGGAATTATTTTTGAAACAAACACAACAAATAATATTGAAATCTACATGAATGATTATGTTTTTGTAAAAGCAAATAAAAATATTTTTAATGCAAAATTACCTGAAAATTTTGCTACAATATTAGAAAATACGTTTAGCTAAAATAATTTCTTTCTTAAACACAATACAACATGTTATTAACAGAAAATATATCCACAAACCAAGGCCAAATAACTAAAGATGGAATACTACACATAGATCCGTCAAAAGAAATTGTTTTTTCCAAAATTTATTTAAATGAAAGTCAATCATCGTGGATAACCATCGAATGGCTTTCAGAAGAGTTAATAGAATATTCAACTACAAATTATCAAACATTGTTTAACCTTCATCCCTTGCAACGAGGAAAGGTATTTATGTTTGATGAGGAAGTGGATTCGTCTAGATGGCATAGAAGTTATTTGCACCAGCCCAAACTAGATATAGAGCGAAAACATAGTTATATGTATTCAGGTATTGAGCCTTACGAAGATTTAACACTACCCATTCAGTTTCAAAAATTTCTTGCTTTTTTAAATGAAAAAGAATCTAAAAATAAATACAATCAAGTAATTGTAAATTGGTATGCTAATGGCTTAGATTACATTGCACCACATAGCGATTGCCAATTAGGAATGATAACAAACGCTGAGATTACAATTATAACTCTATGTGAAAACGAAAAATTCCCTCGTGAATTAGTAATTTCTCCAAAGAATTTAGAAAATGAAACAAATGCTAATTTATATAACCATTTAAAAATCAAACTAAAACATGGTTGTATTATAACTATGCATGGTGAAACTCAAAAATACTTTCGACATAAAATACCAAAAGTATTAAATAATTACACCTCACGTATTGGTTTAACTTTTAGAAAATTTCTGTAAATAAAAACATGTACAAACAACTTATAAATACAGTAAATGGTGAGTTTAAAATTAACAATGGCTTTACACTATCGAGTACAACAACATTAAACGAATTATTATTTCACTTTGGAAAAGATCAACTTCTTGAAAGTAATGATTTGCCAAACTGCTATTACACCACTTCTCAATTTGAAATAGATAATTTGTTTTTTAGATTTATTTATTTTATAGAAAATGAAGTTGTAGAAAAAATAGTATTTGAAATAGAAACAGAAAATAAAATCCGAGAATCTTGGGGAAGTAATCGTGATTTTGAAACCAACTGGATTGCTAACCAAATGAACGACAACACAAACTTTGATTGGGATAATAATCCAGAATGTAAACACTATGTATTAAGTTACAATTGGGGAATTATAGGTATAGTATATGATTTTAAAAACGGAACATATGAAAGTTTCTTAAATTATAAATTCAATAAAATCTAAATTCAATAAATCATGACAAAATTAAAATTTCAAAATTGCCGAGAAATTACCGCCGAAAATTACAAAGAACTAAGCGAAATTCAATTACAACAAATGGCAATTAGTGCAACATTAGGTTACGGAGAAGAATATACAACTGCAGAACATTTTTTAGAACAAAGTGGTGATGGTGATATGGAAGAAGCTTTGGTTGAACTTTGGGAAGTGGTAGAAGAAAGTAATCCTAATGTGGTTTTATATGATTGTTGGGTCTATTTAACAGACACAGCTAATGTATTTTTTGCAGAAACTACTAAAGATACAAATGCAGCCATGTGTCAATGGTCGTTTGACGATCATACAGAAAATGGAAGCAATACAGAACTTTGTGAAGATTTGCAAAATGCATTTGATAAAAAAAACAAGTAAAAAATACTTGGATAGCAAATCTTTTGATATAGCAAAGCACAATAAGTCTATCTATCTTGTCAACAATTATGCAATTAAGAAATTGCATATAATTTGATTTCAAATAAAAGAATTTTTATCTACAAACATACATTCGTCCTTTTATTCTGTCGTTCGTCCTTTTGTGGTTTCAAGA
>DYPB01000217.1 GCA_020720185.1 Flavobacterium psychrophilum
CCCCGCATAAAATTTCGTGTCGGTGGACAGGATAGTAGCCCGCAATCCCTTACTGCATATAGCCTCAACCGTTATGCACAAGCAAAGAAAAAGACAACTATCAATATTGGAGAATGCCGAAAATCCTTAAAAGAGTAGGTAAATTTAAAAAGGAAAAATTATGTATAAAATTGAAAAAAGACCATCTGGTTATATTTTAACCTTTTCGGGACAAATTGATGCAATCGAAATGCAACGTTGGTTTGATGACTCAAAAAGAAATTTAGCTTTGGAAACATCAAGTTCATTTGGCGTAATTATTAATATGAAAGATTTGCAGCCATTAAAACCTGACGCAGCAGCAATAATGAAAAACGGACAAAAGCTGTACAAGGATAAAGGAATGAAAAGAAGTGCAATAATATTAAATTCTGCCGAAATTTGTAATCAATTTAAAAATATAGCCATTCAGACAGGCATATTTACTATAGAAAAATATATTGATGCTTCTACTATACCCAATCCTGTGGATTTTGCAATTGCTTGGGTTAAAGACGGAATCGACCCAGATAAATAACAGTTAAAAACACAAAATAATAGATGCCAGTGCATAACAAAGTGTAGCAGCAATAAGGGTTTTAGTGGTAATTCAAGCATTCTGCCCCGCTCAAACTTTGGTGTAGGTGGACAGGAATGAAGCCCGCAATCCCTTACTGCTGCTACACTCAATCGTTAGGCGTAACTGAAACGAAAAAAAATACCAAAATTTGCTCAGAATTTAGGGCAAACTTAAATTTTGAAATTATGAAAAATCGTTCAGATAATTTTGTTATATTTGCTTTTTAAAACAATTGGTATGACGACTTTGACAAAATATAAAATAGATAACAAATCAAATTCAATTGTTTCGGATTTGTTCAATCCATACAATGTTGGTGCAAGACCTTTTTTAAAATGGGCGGGCGGAAAAGGACAACTTTTAAACAAATTCCAAGAGCTTTATCCACAACAACTTAAAGATAAAAAAATAAAAACTTTTTACGAACCGTTTTTAGGAAGCGGTGCGGTTTTTTTTGATATTGCTCAACATTTCGATATTGAAAGTGCATTTTTATACGACATAAATGACGAATTGATTCTTACTTACAAAGTAATTCAAAAAGATGTTCACAAAATAATTGAGTTTCTTCATCGCTACGAAAATTTGTATCTAAAACTTGACAAAACAAAACGTCATGAATTTTTCTATGAACAACGAACAAACTATAATTTACAACGATTTAACATTGACTATAATAAATATTCGGAAACTTGGTTTCCAAGAGCAGCTCAACTAATTTTCTTGAACCGAACTTGTTTCAACGGACTATATCGAGTAAATTCAAAAGGAGAATTTAATTCTCCGGCAGGTGATTATGACAATCCGACGATTTGCGACGAACAGAATTTATTGTCTGTAAATAAAGTTTTACAAATTGCCGAAATCAAAAAAGCTGATTTCAAGGAAATTATCAGCGATTTAAAAGAAAAATCTTTCATTTATTTTGATCCGCCATACAGACCAATCAGTAAAACAGCAAGTTTCAAGGCATACAGCAAACACGAATTTGCTGATAATGAACAAATTCAACTTTCGCAACTTTTTAAACAGCTTGATGAAAAGGGATTAAAAGTAATGCTAAGTAATTCAGATCCAAAGAATAACGATCCAAACGACAATTTCTTTGATGAAATGTATAATGACTTTAATATTGTCAGAATTCCCGCAAGACGAATGATAAATTCTGATCCAAAAAAACGCGGATCAATTAATGAAATTGTTGTAACAAACTACGCTATTGCATAATGGAAAAAGGTACAAAAAGTAACGTAACAGGAAATCAGCTCGAACAAGCTGTAAAAACAGTGTTATCAGGCAAAGGTTTTGAGATAGTAAATTATCGGATTTGGGATAAAAACAAGGAAAAATTTGGCGATGAATTACTTCTCGAAAACGCCCCATTTGCATCAGTTTACGAACACAACGGAAATACAGAATTTTTGCTGATTTCAAAAAAATACAATTTACGAATTCGCATCGAATGCAAGTGGCAACAAGTTGCAGGTTCGGTTGATGAAAAATTGCCTTATCTGTATTTAAACACGATTGAAGCAATGCCTGAAAAGTCGATTATGATTTTAATTGACGGCGCCGGTTGGAAAGCCGGTTCGATTAAATGGTTGAAAAATGCGGTAAAAGAAAAAAAATATACGACAGACGAAAATCGTGATAAAGAAATATTTGTTTTCAGTTTGACCGAATTTTTTACTTGGGCTAACAAAACATTCAATAAATGACAAGACTGATTTTTACGCCTAACATCGCACTTAGCGTTCAGTTGTTTTATTTTGGCTTGCCGCAGGCGCAACACAAGCCAAAATAAAACAACCGCCGCAAGTGCGTTTTCGTT
>DYPB01000218.1 GCA_020720185.1 Flavobacterium psychrophilum
ATAATTTTTAGTTTTCCAAAAATATCATTTTTTTTAAGAATTTGAGTGTATTTTTTATTTCTTCCAACGTTTTGGGGTTTGGCGAAGGTGGGGATTAAAAGTACTAAAGTTCATTAGATGCACAAAGCTTGAATTTAGCACTTCACCGTCATAGAAGCACGAAACCCCCGCTTTTGCAAAACGGCTGTTATAGGGTGTTTTTATTTGTCCGCTTGATATTTTCATTTCCAAAATTCCCACCATTTTTTCTCGGTTTGCTTGTCCCAAAGTATGTTCTTACTTGCCGAAAATCCTGTCTCTTTGTCTTCCGAAACCATTACCCAAAGTTTTGATTTTTTTTCTTCTTCGGTTCGTAAGTCTTCGTATTCGTAATGACCAATTTCGTCTTGCTCGCCTGTCAAAATAATTTTCTTTGTTTCAAGCCAAAAAATGACCTGTTCAATACATTCATCAAGTTCGGGTGAAAAACTGTCCAACAACTCTTTTTGTTGTTCTCTCGTGAGTTCGTCCCAAGTGTCAGCAGTCGTATTATTTACTCTTGGCACTTCAACCGCATGTCCAATTCCAAGTCCAAGGTCTTGAAAAAAGTCATAACCTTTACAATACAAGTCGTAAAACTCCATCAAAACATATGGAAGTCTCTCGGTTTTTTGTTTCGCTTCATTCAGAAGTCCAAGCATTTTATAAGTTTTAAACTCCCCAAGGTCAATATGTTTTTTTAGCAAGTTCCATAGTTCGTATTTAGCCCCACTTTTCTTAAAACTTAAAGAAATCAAGTCAAGATAGTCGTTAGAGTTCAAATACTTTTCAAGTTCTTTGTCGTCATACAACCATTGTTCAAAGTCGTCAAGTGAGATGTCGCCTTTGATTGTCTTATAAAATCTTTCTTTTATGTCTTGTGGTAGTGTCGTCATTTAAAATGCCCTATAACGTTTTGCAGCTACAAGAAGTTGCGTATTTCTTTCACTGTCAATTACAAATATAGACAAAATTTTGATTCAGCAAAATGAATTCTGATAAATCCCAAGCCTAGCAATTTCTTGTAACTGCTGTTGGCAGAAGTTATTTTGAATTATAAAAAATAATTACTTCTATTAAGTTTTGATAAGTATATACTTTATCTTCCACTTTTTTTACTATTTCTGCATTGTCAGAAAAGTATTTTTTTGCAGCATAACGAAATATTGAATTTTTATTAACAACATTCATATCTGCGTGAATTAAGGTAGCGGCTTTTTCGTTTTCTCTAATACAATAATATTCGGTGTAAAAAACAGGTACGCTATATGGTTGTTTAGCTGTCCCTCTATTTTCATAACCACTACCTTGTATATTATATAAACTTACTTTGCCTTTGATTGATAATGCAAGTAATTTTTTGTCTTTTTTAATTTTTTTACCTGTTGGATTGTAAACTAGCATATTACTATATTCAATTTTCCCTGAAGAAGTATTAAATACTACTGTTGAAATTTCTTTTTTATCAATTTTTTCTTTACTATTATTTTTATCTATTGTTAATTTGTTTTCTCCACTGTTTAAAGGAAAATCTACTTTACCGCTTATTTGTGTTCCATTATTTAAAGTTACAATACAATCTTGAATATTGAAATTTGTTACTGTTGACATTTTTGGAACTCCACAAGAGTTAATAGATAGAGCAATAATTAATAGATAAATTAAATTTAGTTTACTTGTTTTCATTGTTGTATTTATTTATAAATTGGATTAAAAATTCTGTATTAAAGTTTTTGTTTACCATAGTTTCTCTAAATTCAGGGTAATTAGAAAAATATTCTTGTGCTTTTATTTTAAGCAATTCATCATTATTATTTTCGTTATCTACATAATAAATTAAGTAAAGGTTTTGTTCATTTTCTCTTTTACAATAATACAAATCTGTCTTTTGTAAAAATTTTTTAGTTTTCTTTTTTTTGTATAAAAATCCATAATTATAACCTTTATACAAATTAATTTTTCCTTTAGATATTAATTGTAAAAATTGAATATCTCTAATTTCGGTTGAAATTTGTTTACCGGTAATACTCATTTTTGAAAAAACAACATTTTCATTTGGTGTTTTATATGTTATTTCAGTAATTTCATCAGTTTTTATTTTAATTTTTCCATTTTCAGCAGATTTAAAATACAAAAAATACTGATTTAAATATATTGGAAAGTTCAATTTTCCATTTATAAGTTTTCCATTTTCATACTTTATTTCTACATTAGAAATTTCACTTATTGAATTTTTATAAAAATGAGAACTACAATTTAAAAATATGAATGGTATAAATATGTAAAGTGTTTTTTTCATAGTTTTTGTTATAATTTCTGCCAACGGATTAGTGTAAGCGATGTGGCGGTGAAGTTCTCACTGACGCTTGGTAAAAGTACAAAACTTTGGTTAATCAC
>DYPB01000219.1 GCA_020720185.1 Flavobacterium psychrophilum
AATTGAGAATTGAGAATTGAAAATTGAGAATTGAGAATTGAGAATTGAGAATTGAAAATTAAAAACTCAAAACTAATTTTAAAAAAAAACATTTCCAAATATCAGAAATAGTTGTATTTTTACACCTCAAAAAACATATAAAAAAATGGGCAAAATTATTGCGATTGCTAATCAAAAAGGAGGGGTAGGAAAGACTACAACCTCAATTAACCTTGCTGCTGCTTTAGGCGTTTTGGAAAAAAAAGTCCTGCTTATTGATGCCGATCCACAGGCAAATGCCAGTTCTGGATTGGGAATTGATGTTGAAACAGTAGAAATTGGAACCTACCAAATTGTTGAACATAGCAACACTCCAGAAGAAGCGATTGTACAATCATCGGCACTAAATGTTGATGTTATTCCTGCACATATCGACCTTGTTGCTATTGAAATTGAATTAGTTGATAAAGAAAATAGAGAGTATATGCTTAAAACCGCATTAGAATTGGTGAAAGATAAATACGACTATATATTAATTGACTGTGCACCATCGTTAGGTTTATTAACACTAAATGCCTTAACCGCATCCGATTCAGTTATTATTCCAATTCAATGCGAATATTTTGCATTAGAAGGGCTTGGAAAATTATTAAACACCATCAAAAGTGTTCAAAAAATACACAATCCAAATTTAGATATCGAAGGTTTGCTATTAACGATGTTCGATTCTCGATTAAGACTCTCAAACCAAGTTGTAGAAGAGGTACAAAAACATTTTAGCGGTATGGTTTTTAATACCTTAATACAAAGAAATACCAAATTGAGCGAGGCACCAAGTTTTGGCGAAAGCGTTATCAGTTTTGATGCTACTAGCAAAGGAGCTGCAAATTACTTGAGTTTAGCAGAAGAAGTTATTATAAAAAACAGCGTAAAAGAAGCATAGAGCAAATGGCAAAAGCAATAAAAAAACAAGCATTAGGGCGTGGATTATCAGCACTTTTAAAAGACCCCGAAAACAATATCGAATCTATAAACGATAAAAATGCCGACAAAGTTGTTGGTAACATTATCGAATTAGACCTAAATGCTATTGAAATAAACCCCTTTCAGCCTAGAAGCAATTTTAACGAAGAAGCCCTTCAGGAACTCTCCATTTCTATTAAAGAATTAGGTGTAATTCAGCCCATTACGGTTCGTAAATTAGATTTTAATAAATACCAATTAATTTCTGGAGAAAGACGATTAAGAGCCTCAAAAATTGCTGGTTTAGAAACCATTCCTGCCTATATCAGAATTGCTAACGATCAAGAATCGCTAACAATGGCATTGGTAGAAAACATACAAAGACACGATTTAGACCCTATAGAAATTGCCCTATCCTACCAACGATTAATGGAAGAAATTAATCTGACACAAGAACAAATGAGCGACCGTGTTGGAAAAAAACGATCCACAATTACAAATTATTTAAGATTACTGAAATTAGACCCCGTAATTCAGACTGGAATTAGAGACGGATTTATCAGTATGGGACACGGAAAGGCAATTATTGGAATTGAAAATCATGACGAACAAGCAATGATTTATCAAAAAATAGTAGTTCAAAACCTATCTGTTAGAGAAACCGAAGCTCTAGTAAAAGCACATCAAGAAGGCGTAAAATCAAACCCATCGACCGAAAAAAGTGCCACTAAAACCGTTGCATTCATTGTAGAAACCGATAAAAAACAAGCGTTGGATTATCATTTTAATTCAAAAATTGATGTTGTTGTAGCACCAAATGGCAAAGGAAAAATTACCATTCCGTTTAAAAATGAAGCCGATTTTAATAGAATTTTAGCCCTTTTAAATCCATAAATGAAAAACAGAATTTTTATAATAATTCTTTTACTCCTTTGTGGAATCAACCCTCTTTTTGCCCAAAAACAACAAGAGAATTTGCAGGTTATCAATGACTCCTTAAAAAATGAAAAATCGGACGATATAAACCCACTTTCGCCAGCAAAGGCAGCATTTTATTCGGCTATTTTGCCTGGATTAGGACAAGCCTATAACAAAAAATATTGGAAAATACCCTTAGTATATGCCGCTTTAGGCATTGCCGTTTATTCCTATATGGATAGCGATACAAAATACCAACAATTTAGAGACGCTTATAAAACCCGATTAGAAGGCAAAACCAACGATGATTTTAGTTTTTTAAGCAACGACAGACTAATAGCAGGACAAAAATTTTATCAACGAAACCGAGACTTATCCACCTTTTTTATCATAGGAATTTATATTCTAAATATCATTGATGCCAATGTAGATGCACATTTGTTGCAATTTAATGTTAATGATAAACTATCAATTGCCCCAGATATTTTAAACAACGATTTAAACTATCAAAAAAACATAGCTCTAACTCTTTCCTTAAAATTATAAA
>DYPB01000220.1 GCA_020720185.1 Flavobacterium psychrophilum
CGTTATGCGTAAAGCAAAACAACACAAACTAAGATAATATTAATGAATATAAAAATTACACTTTTACTGATAATACTACAACAAATTGCATTCAATTTGTTTGCACAAACATTCACTGAACTTGGTTCGCCGTTTATAAAACATTATACAAGCAAAGAATACAACGGCTCAACACAAGTTTGGTGTGCCGTACAAGATAATCGTGGTGTAATGTATTTTGGAAATAATACAGGAGTTATAGAATTTGACGGGACTACTTGGAAACATATCGATTTACCTAAAAAAACAGCAGTTCTCTCGTTGGCTGTTGATAATTTGGGAAGAGTGTATGTAGGATCTAATAATGAGTTTGGCTATTTGAAGCCAGACATAAAAGGCGAAACAAATTATATTTCATTATCCGATTCATTGCCCGAAAATGAACGCGATTTTTTGAATATATGGGAAACTTTTATTATCAAGAACTCTGTTTATTTCGTATCTCCAACAAAAATTATTATATTCAATAAAAATAAATTTTTCACTATAAAGGTTGATTTATTCTCAAACTACGCATATAAAATAAACGATACTTTGTTTTTGGCAACAAAAAATAATGGAATTTCTTATCTGAAAGATACAAGTATTATTAAAATTGAGAATGATAACCTATCAAATTTCAATAGGCATATCTCTATTTCAGCTATTGACAGCGATTTGCTGATTAGCAGTTCTAAAAATCAATTTGGACATCTTTTTTTAGAAAGTAACTCTTATTCTGATTTTTTAATTGATTTTCAAGATTTATTGAAGGAAAATACAATTGACTTTGTTAAAAAATTTGATGAAAACCGATTTTTAATCGCTACAAAGACAGGCAAAATAATTATTTTCACCAAAACAGGTAAATTACTACAAATTATTGATGAAATAAGCAATTTTGATGTAGAAGGTATATATGGCTTTTATATTGATAAATATAAAAATTTGTGGGTAACTACCGACAAAGGTATTTTTAAAATAGATTTGAATTTTCCTGCGGTTGTGTTTGATAAGAATCGTAATATAAATGGACACATTTTATCTTCTTTAAATTTTGATAATAAACGTTATGTGGGTACACTCAATGGTCTTTACTATTTACCTCAATTCGATATTTCAAATAATATTAATCACAAATTTCAAAAAATTAGCACCGTAACGTATAGTTTTTGGACTATGACCATGTTTAATGATATACTTTTTGGTGGTAGTAATTATGGAGTATCTGTTGTAAACGATACTGTTTTACAAACAATACATTTCACTTCAAATAAAACAGTTTATGATATTTGCACCCATCCAAAATTCAAAGATGTACTGTTTGTTTCTTATGATGGCTATCTGAAATATTTGAAATTTAATCCCAATTTCACGTTCAAAAACATTAAAATTATAGAAGATTTCACTTTCCCCGAAATTAACAAAAGAATAAAAAAACTTACCTTTGATGCAGATGGAAATATTTGGGCAAACACTGCCAACGATGGGATTTATTTTATTCGTTTTCAAGATGATACTATCAAAAACTATACAATTACTTTACTTAACGAAAAAAACGGCTTGATACCAGCATACAGAACTTCTTGTTGTAATATTGATAATAAAATATTTATTTGTACTGAAAATGGTGTTTACGAACCAATATTTCCAGATGAAAATCAACCCGATTCTCTAATTCGATTTGAAAGACCAAAAATGTTTGGCGAAAAAATTAATTTTAAATTAAACTATATACTTAAATTAAAAGAGAACAAATACCTGTTAGTTGGCGATTCTATCTTGTATGTAACTGTAAACGACACTAATTTGTTTTTTGATTATTCAGGTTTCAGAAGAATATCAAAACTAAATGAAATTACAAGAATTTTTTACAACGATGATAAAACTCTAAGTATAGGTTGTTCTGATAAATACATTAATTACGATACAAAATCGGAGCGGAATTTTGCCGAAAGTTTTAATGTAGCAATACGAAAAGTTACTATCAGTAACGATTCTATAATTTTCAACGGAACTTTTTACAATTTGAATGATACAAATAGAAGTTCGTCATTATCACAAACACAAGATTTTATACCTTTTTTAGATTATGGAAATAATTCAATCACACTTAATTTTTCCGCTTTATTTTTTGAAGAACCGCAAGAAACCGAATATCAATATTTTTTAGAAGGATTTTCGGACAAATGGACAAATTGGAGTAAAGAAACCAAAGCCGTTTTTACCAATTTAAACGAAGGTAAATATGTTTTCAAAGTAAAAGCAAAAAACGTTTACGGAACTGAAAGTGAAATTGCAGATTACCGTTTTAAAATTTTACCGCCATGGTATAGAACAATTTGGGCTTACACTGTATATTTAATTTTGTTGACTGGCTTTA
>DYPB01000054.1:0-11054 GCA_020720185.1 Flavobacterium psychrophilum
TTATTGCATTTTGAGTTTTCATAACGAAGTCTAATGCGTAATTTGGGTTAAACTTATCATTCACTTTTTTAAAAGAGGTTGTTTAAAATTTTTTAAACAACCTCTTTTTCTATATTAAATTTCTTTCATTTTAAAAGTATCCATAAATGCTGTTGTATAATTTCCAGCAATATAATCTGGTTCATCCATTAATTGTCTGTGAAACGGAATTGTAGTTTTTACACCTTCAATTACAAACTCATCTAATGCTCTTTTCATTTTGTTAATAGCTTCTTGTCTTGTTTGTGCAGTTGTTATTAACTTGGCTATCATACTATCATAGTTTGATGGAATGGTGTATCCTGCATACACATGAGTATCCAAACGAACTCCATGACCGCCTGGTGCGTGTAAAACTGTTATTTTTCCTGGTGATGGTCTAAAGTCATTGTAAGGATCTTCGGCATTAATTCGACATTCAATAGCATGTAAATTTGGTAGGTAGTTTTTGCCTGAAATCTTCACTCCAGTAGCAACAAGTATTTGTTCTCTAATCAAGTCATAATCAACAACTTGTTCGGTTATTGGATGTTCCACTTGAATACGGGTATTCATTTCCATAAAATAGAAATTTCGGTGTTTATCTACCAAAAATTCTACTGTTCCTGCACCTTCATATTTGATATATTCGGCAGCTTTTACAGCGGCTTCTCCCATTTTATTTCGCAAATCATCGGTCATAAATGGCGATGGTGTTTCTTCGGTCAATTTTTGATGACGCCGTTGCACCGAACAATCTCTTTCTGATAAATGGCAAGCTTTTCCAAATGAATCTCCCACAACTTGAATTTCTATGTGTCTCGGTTCTTCAATTAATTTTTCAAGATACATTCCATCGTTTCCAAACGCTGCAGCTGATTCTTGCCTTGCACTTTCCCATGATTTTAATAAATCTTCTTTTTTCCAAACGGCACGCATTCCTTTACCTCCGCCACCTGCTGTTGCTTTTAGCATTACAGGATAACCAAATTGGTCTGCTAATTTTTCTGCCTGTTCATAAGATTCTAGTATTCCAACTGAACCTGGTACGCATGGTACGCCAGCCTCTATCATAGTTGCTTTTGCCGATGCCTTATCTCCCATTCTGTCAATCATTTCTGGACTTGCTCCAATAAATTTAATACCGTGTTCTTGACAGATTTTAGAAAATTTAGCATTTTCTGACAAAAATCCATAACCTGGATGAATGGCATCTGCATTAGTAATTTCGGCAGCTGCAATGATATTTGACATTTTTAAATAGGACAAATTACTTGGTGGTGGTCCTATGCAAACTGCCTCGTCTGCAAATTTTACATGTAAACTTTCGGCATCGGCGGTAGAATAAACGGCAACCGTTTTTATCCCCATTTCTTTACAAGTTCTAATTATTCGTAGTGCAATTTCGCCTCTATTGGCTATAAGTATTTTTTTAAACATAGTTTAGAAATTTTAAATGATGAATTTTAAATTTTAAATTATTTTAAATAACGATAACTTTCATCATTCAAAATTTATAATTTATAATTTATAATTTCTTAAGATGGATCTACTAAAAATAATGGTTGGTCAAATTCTACTGGAGACATATCATCAACTAATATTTTAATTATTTTTCCAGAAATTTCGGATTCAATTTCGTTAAACAATTTCATTGCTTCAATTACACAAAGGGTATCTCCTTTTTGAATGGATTTACCAACTTCGGTGAATACATCTTTGTCTGGTGATGGTTTTCTATAAAAAGTTCCAATAATTGGAGATTTTATTGTTACAAATTTAGAGTTCTCATCGGCATCTGTAGTAGCAACTGGTGTTGATGTGGCAACTGGTGCTTGTGGAACGGCTTGTTGCGTCGGCATTTGTTGTACATAAGTAACATCAGATGAGCTACCTGCTATTGTTGTTCTAACGGTAATTTTCACATCGCCTGTTTCTAATTTTACTTCTGCAACTCCTGAATTTGCTACAAATTTGATTAGGTTTTGAATTTCTTTTAAATCCATAATATGATTAGTTTTTTGTTTATATATAGCAAATTTAACATTTTTATTACATAAAAAAAAATCTTGCTTTGTTTTTAATTATTTTATTTAAAGAATGAATCGAAAACAATTTTAATTCTGTTTCTATCGTCATCCGTTAAATTTGAACCCGAAGGTAAACACAATCCATTTTCGAATAGTTTTTCGGCAACATTCGTTCCAAAATAAGGATATTTTTCAAAAACAGGTTGCAGATGCATTGGTTTCCATAACGGGCGACTCTCTATATTTTCATTGTCTAATGCTATTCGCAAATCTTCATGGGTTTTACCATTACATTTATCAGGATTTATGGTTATTGCCGATAGCCAATGGTTCGAAAAATAATCCGCATTTGGTTCTTGTAAAATCGTTATGGCATCAATAGTAGCAAAATAATTAGCATAAAACTCCTGCATTGCCCGACGATAACCGATGTGTTTATCTAAAACCTGCATTTGCCCACGACCTATTCCAGCACTAATATTACTCAATCGATAATTATAACCTATTTCGGAATGTTGATAATGTGGTGCATTATCTCGTGCCTGCGTTGCCAAGAAAATAGCTTTATTTTTGATGGCTAAATCATTCGTTACCAATGCTCCTCCGCCTGATGTTGTAATGGTTTTATTTCCATTAAAAGACAGAACACCGATATTTCCAAACGAACCGCATTTTTGTCCTTTGTAGGTACTTCCTAATGCTTCGGCACTATCTTCCAAAATTGGGATTTGATAGGTGTATGCAATTTTTTTTATCTCATCTACTTTAAATGGCATTCCGTACAGATGCACTGCAATAATTGCTTTTGGCTTTTTTCCATTGGCAATTCGGTCTTTAATAGCATCTTCTAATGCGTTTGGACAGATATTCCAAGTATCAATTTCACTATCAACAAAAACTGGTGTTGCTCCTTGATAAATTATTGGATTTGCAGATGCAGAAAAAGTAAAACTTTGACAAATAACCTCGTCTCCTGCTTTTACATCTAATAGAATTAATCCTAAATGAATAGCTGCTGTGCCCGAACTTAATGCTGCAATGTGAGAATTTGCTCCTATATATTGTTCTAAATCTTGTTCAAAACCTGTAACATTTGGACCTAACGGGGCAACCCAGTTGGTATCAAAGGCTTCTTGTACAAATTTTTGCTCATTTCCGCCCATATGTGGTGAGGAGAGCCATATTTTTTTGTTCATATCCTAAAAATTGTTTTTAAAATTATTTTAAAATCCACAAAAATACTATGATTATGATAATATTCAAGGTTCATTTTTACTTTATCAGGAAAAATAATTTTATCGTTATATTCTAACGGGTCGTTTTGTTTTGACAAAAGAGACTCTTCATTTGCATACTTTATGCTTGCTAAACTTGTTAAACCAGGCTTTAATTTCAAAATATTTCTATTTTCGTCTTCTAATTTATCGTAGTAGCCAACAATATCAGGTCGATATCCTACGAAACTCATTTGTCCAAGTAAAATATTTAAAAGCTGTGGTAACTCATCAATTTTTGATTTACGAAAGAATTTTCCAATATTTGAAATGTTCCTATTTTCGGTATGTCTTATTGTTTTGAGTTTGTAAATTTTAAAAATTTTACCAAATTGACCTACTCTTTCTTGTATAAAAAAGCCATTCGACCTTGTGTCGAAACTTGCAATAATCCAAGCAAAAATTATTAACCAAGATAAAAATATCAAGGCAAGGACGGAGAAAAATATATCGAAAAATCTTTTAGGCATTCCGTTAGAGTTGTTTTTTTGATAAATAATAATCAATGCAAAGTTGCGGATATTTTTCAATCTTCATTTGGTTAATGATGAAATCAATATTGTGTTTAAAATATTTTAATTCTATTTTCTGGCTATCTGTATCTAACTGAATATAATTTGAAACATTTATTAATTCTCTGTTTTGTCCTAAACTGCCTGTATTAAAAATTTTAAATCCGTTTTTTTCTCGTTCAAATTGTTGATGAGAATGCCCAATAATATAATTTTTGTCGATAATGTGTTCCGTAATATCAGTATCGGCAAAAATATATTTATTGAAAATTGTATGCTCAATGGTATAATTTTCTATTTCACAACTATCGCTATATTTCTCTAATAGCGGAATTAATTTTTTATCAAAATTTTTGTAGCAATTTTCAAAAAAGCTTGTTGCAACTTCATTTCTTCCATCATAAAAACCGTTAATAAAATAATTTTCGTGATTTCCTTTTACTCTTTTAATATTCGTAATTTCATCTAAAAACTGCACACATTCATTACTAAACGGTGCATAATTGACTACATCGCCATGACAAATAAATAAATCTGTTTTTGCTTTTTCTATCTCAAAAAGTTTTTCCAGTGCTATTATGTTACCATGAACATCACCAAATAGGGTTATAATCATTTCTTAATTTCAATTTTAAAATATTAACTTAGTTAAAAAGCTATCATTTTTTTTATACCTTCTTGTATTGTGGTTTTTGGTTTCCAGTTTATTAATTGCTGCGTAATTTTGGGATCAAATATAAACGATTGACCAAAATCTATATCTTTGTATAAAATTTCACAATCAATATTATTACAAACCTGTTCTGCAATTTCTTTATTGGTTGTAGAGGTTCCAGTTGCTCCTAAAAATATTTTGTTTTCTTTTATTTCTGATATTTTAATACAAAAATCAACTGCGTCATCAATAAATAAATAGTCTTGTTTTCGTTCTCCTTCCCCAAAAAGTTGAATTTTCCCTAACTCTTTTGCACTTTTAATAATTTGTGGAAGGAATGAATTATTTGTTATTCCAGAACCATAAATATAAGTGAGTCTTGCTATTGAATAATTTTGTATTGACTGTACAATATATTCTCCTGCAATTTTTGACAAGGCATAATTACTTGGATTGTTAAACGCTGATTGTTCGGTAATTGGCAAATCATGCAAACCATAAACATTTGTAGACGATATGTATATGAATTTTGTATCCTTAAATTTTTTAGAATATTGATACAAAGTATCATTTATTTCTAATAATTCAATATGTGAATTAGTATAATTGCCTACAACATAAAAGATAGAGTCTGGATTGTGGCTTGATTGTAAAAAATTATCTGAACTTATTAGAACCGCTTTTGAATTAATTTTATTATAATTAGTGTTATAAACGGCAAATACTTCAATATTACTATCGATTAATTTATTGACAATTGCTCCACCTAAAAACCCATTTGCACCAATCACTGCTGCTGTTTTCATTTTTTATGGTTGTATTTTAAAGTTATAAAATTCTGCTGATGGTTGTTGTAACATTTCATTGTTTTTGAATGCCTCAAATTGATTTTCGTCAATAAAAACATCCGACCAAGCACGGAGTACTATTCCATTTCTTAAACTTGGTTTTTTAATTTCTGTGCCAAATAATTTATATTTTAAAATTGCCTCAACTTCATTAAAACCAAAAAAATGGCGTAGTGGTGTAGTGCCACTAAACCTACCGTTTATCTCAAAAATTATAGGTTTGCCGTCCAGAATTCTAAATTGAAAATTTACGGGACCATCGGGGTTCAATTTTTCGGCAATTTCTACAATTATTTCATCATATTTCGAGGTTTCTTTATCTATGTAAGCCCGATAGGTGTTGCCATCTCGTAAATCTCGTTTCAAGGTAACGATTGCCTTGCATTTTCCTTCAATAACCACACAGCCAGATGTATATTCGCCTTCATTTTCTGGTAAAAACTGTTGCACGACAAGATTACTGTTTGGGTTATAAATAGCCATTAGTTCCTCGTGGTTATTGATTTTCATAATTCCTAAACTCCTTGCTCCGTCTATTGGTTTTGCAAATAACGGAAAGCCAATTTTTTCTTCAATTTCATTTAGTTTTTGTAGGTCATTTGCCATGACAGAAAAAGGATATGGAAATTGATTGTCTTGTAAAAATTTTGCTGTTAGAAATTTATCATTTGCAATAGTAATGATATTAGGATCACTCACGATCACAATACAATTTAGATTGTTTTTATGTTTTGAAAAAATGGGTAGCTCAACATCTGTACCTATCAAAATGACATCAATATTATACTGTAAGATAATATTTTTTATAGTTTCAATATAGTTTTCATCCGTCGCTTTTGGAATCGTTAGAGCAAAATCACCCAGCCAATGTCCCGTAGAAAGAGGATTGGGGTCTGCGGTAAACACTTTTTTATCAAAATCTGCAATTTGCAAAAGTCTTAAAATTCCTTGACCTAATAGAGCTCCAGCCCCTGTAACTAAAATATTTTTTGTCATTGGTTTAATTTTTTAATTTATCAAATCGTGGCATTATAACCTGTCCGTCAGGGGTAATTCCTTTTGAGGCAAGTGTTTTTATTATAGTGAGGCACATTGTTTTTAGATCTAAAAGAAAACTAATATTATCAACATACCAAACATCGTATTCAAATTTTTTGTCCCAAGATATTGCATTTCTGCCGTTTACTTGTGCCCAACCTGTTATTCCTGGTTTTACTTCGTGTCGACGGTTTTGAAAATCGTTGTACAAATGCAAATAATCGGTTAATAATGGTCTAGGACCTATTAAACTCATCTGTCCGATTAAAACATTCCATAATTGTGGAATTTCGTCAAGAGATGTTTTTCTTACAAATTTTCCTGTTCGGGTTAATCTTTCTGTATCCGAAAGTAAATTTCCGTCCGCATCTTTTCTGTCGTTCATTGTTTTGAACTTGATGATTTTGAATATCTTACCGTTTTTTCCTGGTCTTAACTGAAAGAAGAAAGGTTTGCCGTCGTTTGAGAAATATAAAATTATTGTTATTACTAAAAGTATTGGCAACAACAAAATTAAGCCGCAAAAAGCGGCAACAGAATCGTAAATGGGTTTTATTATGTTTTTATACATTATTTTGGTAAAATAAAATCTTCATAATTATCTTTATGAACTACTTCAAATGTTGAATCGGTGTAACTTTCCAAGAACATTTTTGGGTTTTTCACTTTCATTTTTGGGTTCCATTTGAATTCAAAAGTACAAATTTGCCCGTTATATTCCTCAATCCAATCGATTTCTTTTTGTTCTTTTGTTCGCCAAAACCAAAAATTGGCATATATCTTATTGTATTTCAAATGTTTAATTCGTTCGGAAATTAAAAAATTTTCCCACAATGCACCTACATCTGTCCTGTTTTCTATTTGATTAAAATTTGAAATCAATGAATTTCGTATTCCATTATCATAAAAATAAATTTTTTTACTGCTTTTTAATTCGTTTCTTAAATTTCGACTGAAAGAATTTATTCTAAAAATAACAAATGATTTTTCTAATAAATCTACATATTTTTCGACGGTTTTTGAATCCAAATCTAACATATTTGACAATTCATTAAACGATACTTGCGACCCAACTTGATAGGCTAATGCTTGCAATAATTTAACCAATTTATCAGGCTTTTTTATTTGCTCCAACATTAACACATCTTTATATAAATAGCTGTCTGACAGTTGTTTTAATATGTCTTTTTCGCTTCCTTGATTATTAATTACATCTGGATAATAGCCATAAATTAATCTATGCGGAAGCAATCTTTTTTCGGTTAATAAACCGTGATGTTTTACCATTTCTGTAAACGAAATTGGAAACATTTCATATTCCCATTTTCGACCCGTGAGCGGTTCGTTTAAGTTGTTTGCCAGTTCAAATGCTGAACTTCCTGTTGCAATTAATTGCACTTCTGGGATAAAATCGGTAATTAACTTTAATCGCAGTCCAATGTTTTCAATCCGTTGTGCTTCGTCAATAATTACAATTTTTTTATCTCCAAAAATGGCTTTAAATCTGTCTGACGATGCGGTTAAAAACATATTTTGAACATCAACCTCATCGCCATTAAGCCATAAAACTTCTGATTTATTTTCAAATAAATTATTAAGTAATGTAGTTTTGCCCACTTGCCGTGAACCAATTAATATAATTGCTTTTTTCTTAAAAAGCTTTAATTTTATTTCGTTTTCTAATAATCTGTTTACCATAATAAAAAATTTTATTTGGCAAATATACAACTTTTTTGGATTACATTCCGTAAAAGTTACAACTTTTTTGGATTACATTCCGTAAAAGTTACAACTTTTTTGGATTTGATAAATTTAATGTTGCGTTATATTCATTTAAAATAGCCTCCCAAACAATATTTTTATTGTATCGTTCTGCTATCATTTGGCGAGAATTTAGCTTTAAAGAATGTAATAATTCAGGATTATTTAGTACTAATTTCATTGCATTATATAATGATAATTCATCCTTTGGTTCTATAATTATTCCATTTTTATTGTCAATAATTATCTCGTTACATCCATTTATATTTGTAACAATACTTGGTAAATTCATGGCTCCAGCTTGCATTACTACATTCGGAAAACCTTCTCGATAACTGGCAAAGGATAAACAATTTGAAATGGCAAAATAAGTTCGAACATCGTTTTGATGGCCTACGGAAATAATATTAGGATTGTTTTTTATAGTATCGAAAGTTTCTGGAAATACTGGATCAATTTCTTGTTCAAAAGGACCAACCAAAAGTAATTTTGTAGCTGTATGTTCTTTATTAAGTTTTGAAAAAGCTTTTACTAATTCATTAATTCCTTTGTCTTTTACTAATCGTCCTACAAAAATAAAAACAAAATCGGTGGTTTTTATTTCTAATTCATCTTTTAATTTTTGTTTTTCAATTTCGATACAATTATCTTCATTAAAATATTCAGTGTCAATGCCGTTTATATTTCCATTTCCAATAATCTTTAATGGTTTTTTGGTTATTTTATATTGCAACAAATCATTTTTAACACCTTGTCCTTCGGGATAAATATTTGTAGCGAAAAAACACAAAACTTTATCTAAATTTATTAGTAATATTTTAAGAAAACCTGTTTTGCTCGGAAAAATTAATCCTGTAAATGAGTGCATTCTAACAGGAACTCTTGCAAAATAAGCAGCAATCATTGATAACAATCCTGCTTTTGGTGTAACCGAATGTACAATTTGTGGTTTTTCTTTTCTAAAAACTCTGTATAGTTTTATTAATGATATTAAGTCTTTTATTGGACTGATTTGTCTTTCTATTTTAACATCTATTGTAGGTATTCCTTCTCTTTTGCGAACATTTTCTAAATGGTTATCATTGCCCGAAATAGCAATAACGGTATAAAATTGATTCAGATATTCTAACTGTCCTTTTAGTAAAATATCTAATGAGGAGGCTACTGTTGCGGTACGAATAAGTTTTAGTTTTTGCATTATATCAATTTTTTATATAATTCAATTTCATCAAAAACCATTTTATTAATATCATATTCTTTTGATTTTGACAAACATTTTTGAGCAATTTTGTTATAATAATTTTTATCTTTCAATAAATTATTAATATGATTTGCTAATTCTTTTTCATTGTTTTCTTCAAACAACAAACCTGCATTTTCAACAACTTCTGTCAAACCAGGCACATTTGATGCTATAAATGGCTTTCCAGAGGCTAATCCTTCAATGCTTGCTAACGAAAGTCCTTCATAATGAGAGGATAGGACTACAATGTCGGCAGTTTTTAATAATTGTGGCACATCCATTCTTACACCAAGAAAAAAAACTCGGTTCTCAAGGTTTAATTGTTTTGATAAATTTTCGCATTCTTTTTTTAATTCGCCATCTCCAACTAATAATAATACCACATTTTTAGTCAATAATTGCATCGATTTTATTAATGTTTGTTGGTCTTTTTGGGATTGAAACCTTGAAATTTGAATGATGATTTTATGGTTTTCGTTTAATGATTTGTGAATTTTATTTTTTGAAATTAGCAAAGCGTTATTAATTATGTCAAGATTAATTCCGTTTTTAATTAAATGAACTTTTGAATTTTCTATTTTCATTTTGTCCAATAACATTTCGTTTACTTTTTCAGAAATAGAAATAATTTTAGAATATTGGCGGTAAATAAAAGCATCAATAGCTTTGAAATACCATTTATCAACTCTTCTGTTTGTGGTATTATGTTCGGTAAAAACAAGTTTTGTTTTAGAAAATGAAATTATTTTTGCCAATGCTACCCAGTATAAAGCTGGAAATAGATGAACATGAACAACATCGTATCTTTTAAGTAGTTGAATTATTTTAAAAATATGAAAGGGATTGTAAACCGATTTTAATTGTGAATGGTAAATTCTAAATTCTAAATTATTTCTAAATGTTTTTTCAAACGGGAAATCGCCAGATTTTAATAAAAATAAATCCACTTCGATGCCGTTTTTTTTCATTATTGGCAATGATTCTACAATTAACTTCTCTGCTCCACCAGTGCCTAAACTGTTTATTATCTGCAATATTTTCATTGGTATTTTCTTTTATCGTTTATAAACATTGCAAAACCAACGGAAAAACCAATCAAAGAAAATGTGTGGTTAATCATTTTTGATTTTTTGAAAAAACTTAAATTCGAGTTGAAAGAAAAACGCCAAAAATTAATATTAGCTTTTATTTTTTCTTTAATTGGAATTTTATAACTATTTAATTCGCTGTAACAAATCATTGATGCTATTGGTGCATTCATTCTTATTTTTACAATTTTTGCGGTTAGTCCATCATCGTTATATTCGCAAAAATAAATACTTTCTGAAAAATATAGCAGGTTGTATTTTTGAGCTATTCGGTTCCAAACTAAAGCTTCTGGGCAAAATTTTTCGATTTCGATTTCAGGAAATGGAAATTCTTTTAAAACATTTGTTAAAAAAATTTCAGATAAATCTCCTTCAATTTTATGCTTGTATCTTATTTCTAATGCGTTTGAAAAAACAGTGTCGAAATTATTTTGAGAGCCAACTAATCGACCGTCAAAATAAGAATTTCTACCTGCCAATCCTCCAAAATTTGGTAAATTTTTATTTGTTTGATAATAATTATTTAAAATTTCAAGACTTTTTTTGGGGAGTTTATCATCACTATCTACAATAAAAAAAAGTGTTCC
>DYPB01000054.1:11154-14234 GCA_020720185.1 Flavobacterium psychrophilum
TCTCTTCGATAAATGTATAAATATAGGTCAGAAAAAGTATCACAAATATGTAATAGTACCAACCAAATCTAATGAATGAAGCGTTTATCAAACTAATTGTATTAAGCAAAATATAGATAAAAACGGCATTTAAAATTAATATTCCTATTTTAGTTTTATAAAAATCGGTTTTAAATTTAAGCAATAACGCAGCATAGGCAATTATTTCTAATAAATAAAATATATTAATACTATTGTTTGTTGCTGCATATTTTGAAATTTTACTATCATCTATTCCTTCTGATAATGATGCAATTAAAAATTGTGATAAAGGTGAAACTCCTATAATTACTGTTAGGGTTATTATCAAAAACAAATTCAGATTGCTAAATTTTATTTTTGAAAGAAAAATTATTGGTGCAAAAACGATTGACGATTTATGGAAAAAAAACGCTACAACGACAAATAAAAAGGCTTTAAATAATTTTTTGTCTATAATGTATGGTATTGAAATCCAAATAATTCCCATTGCTAAAAATTGTCTTAGATAAACAAAAGACATTAAATAGAATTTACAGAAAAGTATAAATAACGAAAAATAGAGCAATGGGCTGTATTTTTTTAAGACTCTGAAATGTAATACCGAAATTAAAAAAGCTGTAATAAAAAACATAAATTGTCTGTCTTGATTAAAATTTTTCAAGAACACAAAATACAATTCAAAACCTTTTTCGAATGCTTTATAATTTAAGATTTGAGTAACCGTTGCCTCATAAACCTGACCATAAATAAATATGTCATAGCCACCAATCATATCTCGCAAGCCTGAAAAAACAGTGGTGGTAATAAGCAAGATATAATACCAAAAATAATTTGTTTTTTCGTCGTCTTTATTGTCAAAGGCAAGAAAAAATAATGGTAGAAGAAACATTAAAATATAAGGTATCATATTATATTTTGCTTATAAATGTAGTTGATTTTGAATATCTACCGCAACTTGTTGTGTAGTAAAATAGGTTCTTAAAGTTTTTAAATTTGATTTAAAGCGTAAGAAATCAGATTGTACTTGTTCGTTTTTATTTGCAATTTTACGAATAATTTGTTCCATTTCTTTCAAATTATCACATAAATAACCTATTGGACCTGCTTGTTCAAATAGATTTTCGAAAAATGGATGTTTTAAAGCTATAATTGGAATTTCGAAAGCAATATTGTCAATAACGGCACCGCTTGCTCTAAAAATATAATGCGGTTGTTGGTAAAAGTATAATGCAAAGTCTAGTTTTAAAACATTTTGTTCATACTCTTCACGAGTCAAATAATCAGGTTTTTCTGGTTTAGAATTGCCAATTATTTCGTTTATGAATTTATTTTTATGTGGCAAAATTGGTGGCGTAATTAATCCTATTGTGTTGAATTTTAATTGGTTAATTTCAATTAAAGTTGATAAATTACTAGCTATTTGATAAAAATAATGCGAGTTTTTTCTATCAACCTCCATACTGCCAATATGTCCAATTGTTATTGGTTTTTTATCAATTAAATTATGATTCTCTATTGGATTGTTCAATACATTAAAAGGATGATTGATTTCGAAAACCTCGTCTGATTTTAAATAATTATTGGAAATCAATCGTTTTTTTGCAATTTTGTTTAACAATAAATAATAAAAATTATTGGCTTTTGTTTTAAATATTTTTTTGTGCAAATAGGCATTTGCTTTCTCATACAAATTAGTTGCATGATAAATAAAATCAACATCACCATGAAGTGTTGCAATGGTCTTTACTTCAAAATTTTGTTTTATTTTTTTAAATCTATAAAAACTAGTAAAAGTTGTTATTGACAAAAACACTAAATCATTTGAAGTTGTTGTTGCAAACATTTCTTTGAATAATTGTGTCCGTAGTTTTTCTTTTTTTATAAAATTGATAAGTTTAAAAAACTTGCTTTCGTTTAATGGTTTTGAATAAGCAATTGGTCGTAGTTCGAGTTTGTTTTTTTCTTCATTTGAAAGTAACAACAAAACACTTTTTTGATTGGATTCAATACCGTAATACACTAGTTTTTGGTTAGCATAAATTAAAAGTAAGGCTTTAATAATACTCGAATTAAAAACCATGTGATGGTCTTTTTCTGATGTTTGATCTATGAAATAAAGCATTTTTTGAATTAAAAATTACGAATTGTTTTTAAAAACCGAACCTGATTTTTAATAATTTTATTCGATAGTTAAAGGGTATTGCTGTTTTAAAAAATAAAGGCAAACTTGTAAAAAAATATAAAACCCGAAATGCAATATATTGCAAATACGGGCTTTGTTTCTTATAATATTTAAATTTGCTTTCCTCAATCATTAACAATCTTTTTCCTGATATTTTTTTTGTAATATCGAAACTTCCACCTTCAAGATGAACAATTTTTGTATTGTCAATTATCAATCTTTTATAACCTGCTTGTTGCATTCGTTTTTGTAAATCGGTTTCCTCATAATACATAAAAAATAGTGGATCGAAAGAGCCGATTTCTTTCAAAACTTGCATGGGTATAAACATATCTGCACCTGTAACATATTCGACTTCTATAAAGTTTTTATTTTCTGGCAGTTGTTTTTCGTTTGGTTTTGCAAACAAGTCTTTTTTTATAAATGGTCTAAAATAGCGATTTATTTCGTTTTTAAATTCGGCTCTAAACGATGGAAATGAACTACTGGAATGATTTTTTGTAATCCCATCTATTTCTAATAATTGTCCGCCTATGGCTCCAATTTTTTCATTTTTATGATTGTTCATAAAATCAGAAAAAATCTTAATAGCATTGTTTAATAAAATGGTATCCGAGTTTAATAGCAATACAAATTCGCCTTTTGCAACCTCAAAACCTTTATTATTTGCTTGTCCGAAACCTATATTTTTTGGCAGTTTTATGAAAATAACTTCTGGATAATTATTGATTATTGTTGTTTGGGAATTGTCAATAGAAGCGTTGTCAATTACAATTACCTCGTAATCAACCTCTGTTGTATGTTCTTTTATCGATTTTATACAGTTATTTAGTACCTTTTCAGTGTTATAATTAACAATAATTACGGATACTGTCAT
>DYPB01000221.1 GCA_020720185.1 Flavobacterium psychrophilum
TTTAATGAGTTGGTCTAAAAATTAAAACTTCCTCTATTATCAGTAATATCTGCTACTTTCTTTAAAGCTTCGCTAAAGGCACCCGCTTTTCCTGCATTTTGTTGTTTAAGTTTCATTAAATAAGCACTATAATCATTTGTTGGCAATGCTTTTGTTATAGCTTTTGTACGCACAACAAACACGCCTCCGTTACCTTCAATAGGTTTTGAAGTTTTATTTGTCATTGTTCCAAATGCTGTTCCAACAACTTTATATTCTACACTTGCATTTGGTAAATTTGGATTTTCAATCGTTAAATCAACAGCTTGTTGAACCGCCACTTTATTTGCAGCCGCAATTGCCTCTAATGAATTTCCTTTCATTTTTGCCGCAATCATCTCTGCTTTTTTCTTATTGCGTAAAATAGGTTCAACCTGAATTCTAGCATCTTCCATAGATAATAATCCTTCAGGGTTTATTTTAACTAATTTTGCAATAACATTACCCATATTTGTAACTTCAAATTTCTTTACATCATTAATATTAGTATCGGTATTAAATGCCCAACGCACAATTTGTCTTTGTGCTCCTAATGCACCAACACCTTCTTCTAATGCTTTAAATTTAACATTTGGCAAGATAGTTAATTTCATTTCTTTTGCAGCATCTTCAAATGATTTATCACCCGCTTTTAATTCAAAATTTGATGATTTTGCATACAATTCGTCTTGTGTTTTTTCAGATGCCATAATCTTTTTTGCAACAGTAGCTAATTTTACACCATCTTGTTTATCAGTAATATTAATAATATGATAGCCAAATTGAGATTCTACCATCCCTATCTTTCCTTTAGCATTATTAAAAACAAAATCATTAAAAGGCTTAACCATTTGTCCTTGAGAGAAATATCCTAAATCTCCACCTTGTTGTGCCGATGAATCTTCAGAATTTTGAAAAGCTGCCATCATAAAACTTGATGGATTTGCCAAACATTGAGCTAATATAAAATCTGCTTTTGCTTTTGCTTGTTCTTTAGTTCTTTTTTCTTTTTGATTTTGAGATCCACTACCTTCCCAACCGATTAGGATATGGCTTGCTCTTGAATTTACATTAGCTTTTTTGCCTAAAGATTTTGATAAACAATAAAATTTACCGTTTTCATATTGACGAATATATGGACCATAAACTTCGCCAGCTGGTAAATTCATTAATTGTACAGCATCGGTTGCTGGCAAATCTTTTTGTGCAACATAAGTAGAGTCAAAAGATTTATCAGAATTTGAATTTACAAAGTCTGCAACATTTGGAGCATTTTTGAAACCTTGCAAAGTATCATTTTTAGCTGTTTTATCATTATATTCTATTCTACCCGAAAGCAATGCAGTAATGTTACTTTTTATTTCATTCTCATCGGCAACTGATGGTTTATCTTCTATCAAAACATATTGAATTTCACGGCTTTCATCTGCTTTATATTTCTCTTTTTTGGTTTCCATATAAGCAGTTAATTCTTCATCGGTAATCTTAACTTCTGTGTCTTTTATCGTATTATAAGGAACAGATACAAAATCGAAAGAAACTTTATTGGCTTCTGCTTCGTATTTTAATTTTGCTTCTAATTTTGTAGTATTAAAACCAGATTTTATCAAATTTGCATAAATTTGATATTTAGAATTTAAAATTGCATCGGCTTCTGTAGCGTCTTTATATTGTTGTTGTTCAGGATTCGTTTTAAAATATTCATTATATTTTGCAAGATCAAAAACACCTGCTTCGTTTTGAAACATTTTTTCTTGACCAATATTTTGGTTTTGTTTTAAAGCATCTATAAGATGGCTTTTACCAGCTCTAATTCCTAACTTTTTAAACTCAGCGGTAAGTAAGGCAATGTTTACCTCTTGATCCCAAACTTGATTTACGGCTTGCATATTTGAGATACCTCGACCGCTTTTTTCAAGATTATTTACTTTTTCATTAAACTTTTGAAAGTCAATACCCTCACTATTTACAGCACCTACATCTTTAGAATTATTACTAAATAAGTCTTTTCTCCAAAAGTCTTGTGCTATAAATGCAAATAAAGAAAGTCCTATTATAAGCATTAATAATGCTGACTTTTGTCTGATTTTTCCTAAAACTGCCATCGTATTTTATATTAAATTTAATTTTTTAGTGTGCGAAAATACAACTATCTATTTTAATATTAAAATTTGAGGCTATATTTTTTATTAATATTGATAAAAAACCAAAAAAACTTTTAAATGCTATTTTTGGTTAATTCTTTTTTTGAGGTGCTATGAAAAATACCCTTTTATTCGATACATCAAAAAATCTAAATCTCTTACCCCATAATTGTTTGATATAACCCTAAACTCGCAACAGGAATTTTTAAGGATTTGATTTAATTTTTGAGCAA
>DYPB01000222.1 GCA_020720185.1 Flavobacterium psychrophilum
TGCAGTCCAAATTATAGAAAAACCAAAGCAAGTGCTTGCCTTTTTTGAAACCCTAATTTTATGGCTTAAAATATTGCATTTTAAGCCCTCTAAATTTTCGGTTTTTGGGAGATAAATTCTAAAAAAGCCATCGGGAAATGGCTTTATTTTAAGTCGTTTTATTTCTGTTTTTAATATTTTTTGGGTTTTGGAGGAGTTGTGCAACGGTTACGGCTGTTGGGCGTAGTGCTTTTTGTCTTCTGTTATTTTTATGTGTTTTAATATTTGTTCTGCTACTTTTTCAATTACGTTCACTGCAACACTGTTTCCAAATTGTTGATAGGCTTGGTTGTCAGAAACTGGAATTTTAAAATTGTCTGGAAATCCTTGTAAACGACCTGCTTCTCTTGGTGTTAATTTTCTTGGATTTTTGTCTTTTTGTTCCACTAAAATTTCGCTACCGTCTTTGTAGTAACGTGCTGAAATAGTGTTAGTATATTGTGAATTTTCGTTTACAATTCCAAAACCAAAACCTTTCCCCTTTTCTTTATTCGCAATTTTTCTGCGTTGGTGACCTTCCCAAAGTCTGTCTGAAATTGTGTATTTTTCGTCAACATTTGATTCTAATATATCGCCAACTTTTGTAGGTTCTTTATTTGGGGTAGGAAATTCAAACTTTATAGAATTGTCTAAAAAACCAACTATATAAATCCGTTCTCTATTTTGAGGAAGTCCAAATTCTTTGGCTTTCAAAACTTCATATTGTACATTTTCATAACCAATGGTCTTTAAATGTTCAATGATTGTAGCCAAGGTTTTACCTTTGTCGTGTCCTTTTAATTGCTTAACATTTTCAAGTAAAAATGCCTGTGGTTTTTTTGCTATTAAAATTCGTTCAATGTCAAAAAATAAAGTCCCTCTCGTATCAGAAAAACCTTTTTTTAGTCCTGCTTGTGAAAAAGGCTGACAAGGAAAACCTGCCAATAAAATATCGTGTTCAGGAATTTGACTTTCACTAATTTGTGTAATATCTCCGTGAATTTTTTCGTTTGGATAATTTGCTAAATATGTTTGTTCAGAATATTTGTTCCATTCGCTTGTAAAAACACACTCAATATTATTTTTAGAAGCAATTTCAAAACCAAGTCTAATGCCTCCAATACCTGCAAAAAGGTCAATTATTTTTATTTTGTTATTTGTTTTCATTCCAAAATTTTAAAATGTTAGGAATTTCTTCAAATAGATATTCTTCAAAACTAATGATATTTTTCATTGATTTTAAAGTGTCGGAATTAGCAACCCATTCGTAAGTAACCACAATAATATTATGGTTTGCCATTTCTTGGGCTTTGCTTTTAGGAATACTTTCGTCTGCTGTTAATAAATGAATTTCGGGTATTTTTGTTCGCTCAATTTCTTCTGCAACTTCTTGCCAACGTTCACGCAATGAAGTTTTCATTGTGCCAATAATGGTTTTATTTCGTCTTTCTGCGTAGCATTTTATGTTTGGTAAAATACTATCAACCTTTTTGCCCAAACCAAGAGTGTCAAATGTTTTGCGACCAACTTTGCTTTGGCTATCGTATTCGTAACCTAAATTTTCGTAGATTTTGTAAATAATTGCTTCAAAACTTTTTCCTGCTCTTGAACGTCTTGATTGTGTATTGCTTAATGAAAGTCTATAAATGTATGGAAAAACTCGACCTGCATATTCGCCACAAATTTCTTTTACGGTTTCAATAAGTTCTTCGCCTTTCTTGTCGGTTATGTTTTTATTGAGTAAAACTTCTAAAATTTCTTTTGGTGTTTCTAAAAGTTTGTGCAAATCACGCATCAAAATTGCGTTAAAATTCACTTCGTCTAATAAATATTCTTGCCAAACTATTTCACGAAGTTCGGAAATACATTTACTTACTTTTTTAGCCTTTATTTGTTCTAAATATTGTTGATTTTGTGAAAGTGCAGATTCTACAATTTCTTGAGAAGTACGGATATATTTATTTCTGTACTGTTTGATTAAAGCGTCAAACTTGTCTAATTCCTGTTTTGGAATGTCAATTATTACAGGTATTTCGTCTATTTTGCTCACTTTTTATTTAAGTTAGAATTAGTCGCAAATTTACTTAAATTTATTTAACTTTTGTTCGGATTTTCAAATTTGTAAGGTCTCTCGTAGCATTACGCCCAACGTTTCGCATATTTATGAAGTGGCGGCTTTTGAAAACCGATGTTTCAGTTTAGCACTTAACTTTCTTTGATGCACAAGGTTTACTTTTAGCACTGAACCCGCCATTTTGCAAAACGCTTGTGCCTGTTGCACAACTACAAACCTACAATAAAATTATCAACAAAATAAACAAAATTCTGCACCAAAAAACCAAAAATTGCAGTCCAAATTTTGGAAAAACCA
>DYPB01000055.1 GCA_020720185.1 Flavobacterium psychrophilum
AAATAATCAGAATTGTACCAGATTGTTATTTTCTGAAATCGAGATTTCAAAATAAAACTTTTGCAAACAATATTCATAATTTTTTGAGTTTCATTTGTATCAGACATTTCAAAAAATTCATCGTAAAAACAGTTGCTTTTTTTTGTAATTAAACTGTCAGAGTTTGAATCCCAAGTGTAAATAAGTTTATCTTTTGGATTAAAAACCTCATAAAGTTTCAAATCATCGGTAGCAATTTCTGATTTATATTTATTGTCTTTGTAGAAATATCTTTGCAACAAAAAACCATCTTTTCCATAATATTCTCGTTGTTTTATTTGCCAAATACTATCAGATATTTGATTCGGATATGGGTTTATCATCTGTATTTTATAGGTTATTGTTCCTTCAAAATTCTGTCCAAATGATGTGAAAAATGTTATAAGTAAAAGCGTAATTAATATTTTAGTATTCATAATGTATAACTTTTAAGTTTCTCAAAGATAAAAAAAAAACTCATTTCAAATATAATGAAATGAGTTTTTTATCTTCATGATTTTTTTTTTAGAATTGCTCTCTTGTTGCAAAATGGAAAGCACTTTCAATAGCTGCATTTTCATCACTATCAGAGCCATGAACTGCATTTTCGCCAATAGATGTTGCATAAGCCCTTCTAATTGTGCCTTCTGCAGCTTCTACTGGATTTGTAGCACCAATAAGGGTTCTAAAATCCTCAATTGCATTTTCTTTTTCAAGAATAGCTGCAACAATTGGTCCTCTCGACATAAATTCCACTAATTCACCATAAAAAGGTCTTGCAGCATGAACTTCATAAAAAGCTTTTGCATCAGCAACTGTTAATTGTGTTAATTTTAACGAAATGATTTTAAAACCAGCATTGGTAATCATTGCTAAAATATTTCCGATGTGTCCATTTGCCACTGCATCTGGTTTAATCATTGTAAATGTTCTATTTGTAGCCATTTTTTTTATTTTTTATTTTTGCAAAAATAGTTATTTTTTTTGCTTTTTCACGCACTTTTTTTTATATTTTTATGAAAATGTATTTTAAAAATTCATTTACCTTAAAACTACATTTAATTCTTTCTCTAAATTTTTTTGTAATTTTATCATTACACCATCAATTTGATCATCGGTTAAAGTTTTTGTATTATCCTGAAGTATAAAACTTAATGCATAAGATTTTTTGCCATTTGGAAGATTCTTTCCTTGATAAACATCAAATAAATCAACTTCTTTCAATAAATTTTTTTCTGATTGTTTGGCAATTTTATATATAGACTCAAAAGATACACTTTCATCAATTAATAAGGATAAATCCCTTCTAACTTCTTGATATTTAGATATTTCAGTGAATTTTATTTTTAACGAAATTAATTTTAAAATTGCACTCCAATTAAAATCTGCATAAAAAATCTCTTGTTTAATATCAAAATGTTTTAGAATAGATTTTTTAACTGTTCCAAATTCTACAATAGTATCATTTCCTATTGACAAAGCCATTCCTTCTGCAAAAACATCGTTTGTAAATGGCTGGTTTTTTGTTTTATCTAAACCTAATCTATTCAAAACGCTAGTTACAAATCCTTTAAACAAAAAGAAATTGGTTGCTTTTAAAGTATTTGTCCAACTTTCTGCATTCTGATTACCTGTTACAAATAATGATAAATGCTTAATTTCTTCAAATCCAGATAAAAATTTATGATAAGTTTTCCCAAATTCAAATAATTTTAAATCGTCATTTCTTCTGTTTATATTGTATGAAACGGCTTCAAGTCCAGAAAATAAAAGTGATTGACGCATCGTTGCTAAATCATTACTTAATGGGTTTAGCATCGTTACATTATTACTTTCTTTTAAATTTTCAGATAATTTTATACAATCAGCAGTTGTTAATGAATTTGCCATCATTTCATTAAAACCATTGCCTGTTAATAAGTTAGCAATAATGTTTTGAATTTTGTAATCTTCATTTCGTGCTGAATTTACAACAGTTGCATTTAATTTTTTACTAAACTTAATGTTGTTGTAGCCGTAAACTCTTAAAATCTCTTCAATAACATCAACTTCTCTTCGCACATCTACTCTATATGAGGGAATTATTAATCCTAATCCTGCATCTGTAACGGTATTTACTTTTATTTCTAATGAGGATAGAATGTTTTTAATACTATCTTTTGAAAGACTTTCTCCAATTAATTTTTCGGTTTTTTCAAAATTTAAAAAAACAGGAAAATCTTCTATCTTATTTGAATAAATATCAACAATATCCGAAGTAATTTCGCCAGCAGCAATTTCTTGTATCAAAAGTGCAGCTCTTTTTAGGGCATATTGTGTAATATTTGAATCCACACCTCTTTCAAATCGAAAGGAAGCATCTGTATTTAAACCATGTCTTTTTGCTGATTTTCTTATACTTACAGGATTAAAATAGGCACTTTCCAAAAATATTGAAGTTGTACTCTCTGTAATCCCAGAATTTTTTCCTCCAAAAACCCCAGCGATACACAGCGGTTTGACATCATCACAAATCATTAAATCTTCTTCGTGCAATGTTCGTTCTGTATCATCAAGTGTCGTAAATTTTGTTCCTGCGACAAGAGTTTTAACACTTATTTTCCCTACAATTTTTGATGCGTCAAAAGCATGCAATGGTTGCCCCAAATCGTGTAAAACAAAATTTGTGGCATCGACAATATTGTTAATCGGCTTTAAACCAATGGCTTTTAATCTATTTTGCAACCATTCTGGTGATGGTTTTACTTCAATTCCAGAAATGGTAACACCACAATATCGAGGACAAAGTTCTTTATTTTCAACCTCAACATCAATTTTTAAGGTTCGCTTGTCTATCTTAAAACTACTTACCGATGGCGTAATTAATTCTAAGTTAATTTTTCGCTGCATCAATCCAGCACGCAAATCTCGGGCTACACCCATGTGGCTCATAGCATCAGCACGATTTGGGGTTAAGCCTATTTCAAAAACTTCGTCATTTTCTATATTAAAAACTGTAGAAATTAATGTTCCTGCTTTTAGTTTTTCGTCAAGAATCATAATACCTTCATGGTTTGTACCAAGTCCTAATTCATCTTCAGCACAAATCATTCCGAAACTTTCTATATCCCGAATTTTACCCTTTTTAATTTGAAATGACTTTCCTTCGGCATCATATAATGTAGTACCAATGGTTGCTACTGGCACTTTTTGCCCTATGCCTACATTACTGGCACCACACACAATTTGCAAGGCAGGGTTTCCATCTCCCAAATCAACTGTTGTAACTTTTAACTTATCGGCATTCGGATGTTTATTGCACGACAAAATATGCCCTACAACTACACCTTCCAAGCCACCTCTTACGGATTGATATTTTTCGACAACCTCTACTTCAAGACCTAAATCTGTAAGCACTTCTGCAGTTTCTTCTGATTTTAAATCAATTTTTATGAATTGTTTTAACCAATTATATGATATTTTCATTTTTCTGTCATTGTGAGGAACGAAGCAATCATTTCCTCTAATTTTGTATTATATCCTTGAACGCTGATGAGACGGATTAAGCGAATTTTTCAATCAACCCACATCTCATTTCTCATAACTTATTTAACCTCCATCAACTCCACATCAAAAATCAAAGTAGCGTTTGGCGGAATTGCTCCTCCAGCACCTCTTGAACCATATCCTAAATGAGACGGAATAACAAATCGAGCTTTATCGCCAACCTGTAATAATGCAATTCCTTCATCCCAACCTTCAATCACATTGCCTTGTCCCAACGGAAATTCAATTGGTTTTTTTCTTGGAATCGAACTGTCAAAAACCTTTCCATCCTCCAATTGACCAGTATAATGCACCGAAACAATTTTTCCGTTTTCCGCTTTTTTACCACCTCCTTTTTGAATCATTTTATACCTCAGACCACTTTCCGTTTTGTCAAAACCAGCCGCCAAAACTTCCATTTTTGCCTCAGCATCTGCCTTCATTTGAGCATCTCTTTTGTTTCTGGCTCCTTTAAATGTTATAAAAGCCTCAATCGCATTCCAGTTTTTTGCCTCATCTCCAACTCGCACAATTTCTAATGTTTCCAAAACATCTCCTTGACCAACCGAATCAACAACATCCTGACCCTCAACAACATAACCAAAAACGGTATGCTTATTATCCAACCAATCAGTTGGAATATGTGTAATAAAAAACTGACTTCCATTGCTTGCTGGACCAGAATTTGCCATACTCAAAACTCCAGGTCGATTGTGCTTTAAACTAGGGTGAAACTCATCGTCAAAACTATATCCTGGTCCACCAGTTCCTGTACCTTGTGGGCAACCACCTTGAATCATAAAATCAGGAATTACTCGATGAAACTTTAAGCCATCATAATATTTTTGCCCTTGTGGTTTAACCTTATTTTCAAGATTTCCTTCAGCCAACGCTACAAAATTCCCAACCGTTCCTGGTGTTAAATCGTGCGTTAGTTTTACTAAAATTGAACCTCTTGTGGTATTAAATTTTGCGTATAATCCGTTTTCCATTAGATATTATTTTTATAATTTTTTGCAAATTTACGAATATTTTTTGTAATTTTGTAGCATAACATTTGGCATTTTTATAAAGATAGTTCCCGCCATCCACTATATCTTTTTTCTGCCTTTTTAAGCCAAAAAAAAGGATATCGTTTCTGTCGGGGCTAAACAATAAAAGATATTGAAAATTTAATAAGATTAAAAAAAATCAATGAACAATTCCATTTTCAACCTAACAGACAATCAATTAATGATTGACCGAATCAACAAATTGACTCCAAATTCACCAGCAAAATGGGGTAAAATGACAACAACACAAATGCTTAGACATTGCAATGCAGCCGTCGAAGTTGCTTTTGCGGAAAGAACAATGAAAATTAATTTTTTTATGAAATTATTAGGAAAAATGCTAAAGAACAAAGTATTCAACTCTGATTTTAAACGAAACAGTCCAACAGCACCAGAATTAATTTTCACGGATTCGTATGATTTTGAAACCGCAAAAAAAGAATTGATTACTAATTTTACTAAATTTGCAGAAGGACATTCATCAATAAAAGATTTTGACCATCCATTTTGGGGAAAAATGAACTACGATGATTGGAACAAATTGATGTGGAGGCATTTAGACCATCATTTAATTCAATTTGGAGTTTAAAAATTATCGGAATAATAAATATTCGATTAATTGATAATATTAAAAACATCTTCTAAAGCCCTATATTTCTTTAAATTAAAACCTCAATGCGAATAGATATTATTACCCTGTTGCCAGAAATGCTACGAAGTCCGTTTGAGGCTTCTATAATGAAACGAGCCATAGACAAAGGTTTGGTAGAGGTTTACTTTCATAATCTACGAGATTACACAAAAAACAAACAAAAATCTGTTGATGATTATCCTTATGGCGGAGGTGCAGGAATGGTTATGAATATTCAACCCATTGATGATTGTATTTCGTTTTTGAAATCAGAAAGAGAATATGACCATATTATATATATGACTCCAGACGGCGAAACCTTAAATCAGAAAATGGCAAATAGCCTGTCATTATGTGGCAATTTGATAATACTTTGTGGACATTACAAAGGTGTAGATCAAAGAGTTAGGGATTATTTTATAACCAAAGAAATATCAATAGGAGATTATGTTTTGAGTGGTGGTGAACTTGGGGCATTAGTACTTTCAGATGCCATAATCCGCTTAATACCAGGAGTCTTGAGCGATGAAACATCAGCATTAACAGATAGTTTTCAGGACGATTTGCTTTCGCCTCCAATCTATACTCGCCCAGCAGATTATAAAGGTTGGAAGGTTCCAAAAATTTTAACCAGCGGACATTTTGCTAAAATTGATAAATGGCGAGAAGAAATGGCAATTGAACACACAAAAAACCGCCGTCCTGATTTATTAGCTTCAAAATAAATTTGTGCAATTTATTTTGGCATTGAATTTCTTATTAAATAAAAAAACATTGTAAAAGATAAATTTTATTTATCTTTGTAAATATTATTTTAATGAAAAATAAAATTATTATGAAAAAAATATTATTGCTATTAATTTTAGCAACTACAGTAGTTTGGTCTCAAAATGATAAATCTATAAAAAGAGGCAAATCATCAGCGGCTGGAGTAATTTATACTATTACAAATGAGGATGAACCACACGATGCCACTTGGTTGCAATGGCCACATCAATATCAATATGGAGCTATTTATAGCAAGCGATTAGACGCCACTTGGGTAGAAATGACGGCAGCATTAGCAAATAGTGAGAGAGTAAATATAATAGTTTACGATGAAACTGAAAAAGTTAGAATTGCAGATATGCTTAAAACTTCCAATGTTGCTATGACTAATGTGTCTTTAAAAATTATGACAACCGATGATTGTTGGATTCGTGATAATGGACCCTTCTATGTAAGAAATAAAAATGGTGATTTAACCCTTGAAGATTGGGGTTTTAATGCTTGGGGAAAAAAAGCAAAATTTACAAATTGTGATCAAATTCCAGCAAAGATAGCAACAGATCAAGCGTTGCCGTTAATTGATTTGAGTGCAGTACTTACTATTGAAAATTCATCAATTCAAATGGACGGTTTTGGAACAATGATGGCTACAAAGAGTTCTATTTTGAATAACAATAGAAATAATGGAAAAAATCAATCCCAAGTAGAACAAATCTTGAAAAAAAATATTGGAGCAACACATTTTATATGGTTAAAAGGTTCTTCAAATGTTGATAATACGGATTTTCATATTGATTCATTTGCACGATTTGCAAACGACAGTACAATTGTAACAATGGATGATGAAGATTTGATGGAGTGGAAAGTTACAGAAACAGATATTGAAGTTATTAATAATGCTACAAATGAAATTGGAAAACCATATACATTTTTGAAACTGCCATTAACAAAAAAATCAATCATTACAGCTTATGGTAAAAATTTGGGATACAAAGGAAGCTATCTAAGTTATTATGTTGCAAATACAGTAGTTTTAGTCCCTAATTTTAACGATGATAACGATACTGTTGCGAATGATTTAATCCAAAAACTATATCCAAACAGAAAAGTTATAGGTATTGATATAAGAAATTTATTTGCAACAGGAGCATCAATTCACAATGTATGTAGAGAGCAACCGAAAAAAAACTTGATAGAAAGTAAATAAATTAAAAATATTCATTACATTTGCACCCGAATTTAGACTAACCTCTGACGAGAATCGTGAATGTTACTCTGATAAAACTATAATTATTAAACCATTATGGCAGATTTAATGAAATTCGTAAAAGACGAATTTGTAGCAAAAAAAGAATTCCCGGTTTTCGGTGCAGGTGATACTATCACTGTTTATTACGAAATTAAAGAGGGTGAAAAAACAAGAACACAGTTTTTTAAAGGAGTTGTAATTCAAAGAAGAGGTTCAGGAACTACTGAAACTTTTACAATCCGTAAAATATCTGGAGCAATAGGAGTAGAAAGAATATTTCCAGTAAACTTGCCAGCATTACAAAAAATTGAAATTAATAAAAAAGGTGCAGTTCGTAGAGCAAGAATTTTCTACTTTAGAGAACTTACTGGTAAAAAAGCAAAAATTAAAGATAAAAGACGATAATATCGTAAAATTAACAAAAAAAGTCTCGAAAATTATCGAGACTTTTTTTGTTAAAAAAATATTTATTAGTAATCATTTATTATATTTGCAATTATAACCTATTTAAACTCAAAATAAAATGACAAAAATTAAAGTATACAACCCAGTAGTTGAAATTGACGGCGATGAAATGACAAGAATTATTTGGGATTTTATTAAACAAAAATTGATTTTGCCTTATCTTGATCTTGATATAAAATACTACGATTTAGGAATTGAGTCTCGTGAGGCTACCAAAGATCAAATAACCATTGATTGTGCCGAAGCAATAAAAAAATATAATGTTGGGATAAAATGCGCTACCATAACACCTGATGAAGAGAGAGTTAAGGAATTTAACTTGTCTAAAATGTGGAAATCTCCAAACGGAACTATCCGAAATATTGTAGGAGGAACCGTTTTCAGAGAACCAATAATTATGAAAAATGTACCAAGATTAGTTCAAGGATGGACAAAACCAATTGTAATTGGCAGACACGCATTTGGAGATCAATACAAAGCGACAGACACAGTAATTAAAGGAAAAGGAACTTTAACAATGTCTTTTACGAATGAAGCAGGAGAAACAACTTCTTGGAATGTATATGATTTTGAAGGAGATGGAGTTGCAATGGCAATGTATAACACGGATGAAAGCATTTATGGATTTGCACACTCCTCATTCCAAATGGCATTAACAAAAAAATGGCCGTTGTACTTATCTACAAAAAACACAATTCTAAAAGCTTATGACGGAAGATTTAAAGATATTTTTGAAGAAGTTTACCAACAAAATTACAAAACAGATTTTGAAAAATGTGGCATAATTTATGAGCATCGTTTAATTGATGATATGGTGGCATCTGCAATGAAATGGTCTGGAGGATTTGTATGGGCATGCAAAAATTACGATGGAGATGTGCAATCCGACACCGTGGCTCAAGGTTTTGGTTCGTTAGGTTTAATGACTTCTGTATTAGTAACTCCAGATGGAAAAACCGTTGAAGCTGAAGCCGCTCACGGAACCGTTACTCGTCATTACAGAATGCACCAACAAGGAAAAGCAACTTCGACGAACCCAATCGCATCAATTTTTGCATGGACACGAGCTTTAGAACACCGTGGAAAATTAGATAATAATCAAGAATTGATTGATTTTACACATACTTTAGAACAAGTTTGTATTGATACTGTTGAAAGTGGAAAAATGACCAAAGATTTAGCAATGTTAGTAAAGCCAGAAGGATTAACAGAAGCGGATTATCTTACAACAGAGAATTTCTTGGAAGCTATAAAAGAAAATTTAGAAACAAAGTTAGGATAATTTACATAAACATTTAGAATTAAAAGCAATCAGAAATGGTTACTTTTTTTAATTTGTATTAATGATACTTTAACAGTTGCAGTAGTTATAAATCAATTATTTTTATCAACTTTGTGAAAAAATATTATAAAAAATGAAGCAATACAAAATATTTATATACTGTTCCTTTTTATTTCTAATTTCCAACACATTTTCTCAAGAAAAATTTACACTTTCAGGAATAATTTCAGATAAAAATACAAACGAAACAATGATTGGTGTTAATATTGCTATTCCTGAATTGAAAACAGGAGTTACAACCAATGAATATGGATTTTATTCAATAACTTTGCCTAAAGGAAATTATAAAGTTAGTATTAATTTTTTAGGATATCAATCAATTCAAGAAACGATAGAGCTTAATAAAAGTGTTATAAAAAACTTTCAATTATTAGAAAACACAACAAAATTAGAAACAGTTTTAGAATTGGAAAATGTAACTATTGAAAAGGGTAAAAAAATAAATCTCCGTAAGCCCGAAATGAGTATCAACAGACTTTCGGCAGCAACTATCAAAAAAATGCCCGTAGTTCTTGGTGAAGCAGATGTTTTGAAATCAATTTTACTTTTGCCAGGAGTTACAAATGCAGGCGAAGGAGCCTCAGGATTTAATGTAAGAGGAGGTGCTGCCGATCAAAACTTAATACTTTTGGACGAAGCAACAGTATTCAATTCCTCTCATGTATTTGGATTTTTCTCTGTCTTTAATCCCGATGCTATTAAAGATTTAAAATTATATAAAGGAGGAATACCAGCACGATTTGGCGGTAGAGCATCATCGGTTTTAGATATTTATCAGAAGGACGGAAACGGCAAAAAAATTCAATTAACTGGAGGCATTGGTTTGATTTCCAGTAGATTATTAGCTGAAGGACCAATAGTAAAAGATAAAGGCTCATTTTTAATTGGAGGACGAGCATCGTATTTACACTTATTTATGAAATTATCTAAACAATTAAAAGACAATACATTATATTTTTATGACCTTAATACTAAATTATCGTATAAATTAAATCCAAATAATAATTTATATCTATCGGGGTATTTCGGTAGAGATGTTTTTGGAATTGGAAATCTTTTAACTAATACTTACGGCAATACAACTTTTAATTTGCGTTGGAATCATCTGTATTCTAATAAGCTATTTTCAAATTTATCTTTAATTTATAGTGATTATTATTATGGATTAGCTTTAGATTTTATTGGTTTCAACTGGGATTCTGGGATAAAAAATTATAATATAAAATACGATTTTAAACACTATCTTTCAAATAAATTAAAATTGAATTATGGTTTAAATGCCACCTACTATAATTTTAATCCAGGAACACTATCGCCATCAAATGAAAATTCAGGAATTAATTTTGAACAATTGGAAAGAAAATACGCTTTTGAACCTGCAATTTATATAGATGTGGAACACGAAATATCTAAAAAAATTACAATTTCTTATGGATTGAGGTACAGTCAATTCTATAGATTAGGAAAATCTACAATCAATATTTATGCCAATGACAGTCCTGTAACATTCAATCAAAATGCTCAAATATACGAAAAAGCAAATCCTATTAGTACTCAATTTTATGATTTTAATAAAACAATAAAAACATACAATTATTTAGAGCCAAGATTTTCAGCATCCTATCAATTAGATGATAAACAAGCAATTAAAACAAGTTATAATCGAATGGTGCAGTATTTACAGTTAGTTTCAAACACATCGTCGCCTACACCACTTGATATTTGGACACCATCTGATAATTACATTAAACCACAAATTGCTGACCAAGTAGCTGTTGGATATTTTAGGAATTTTGCTGATAATAAATATTCATTAGAAATAGAATCGTTCTATAAAAAGATTCAAAACAGAATGGATTATATTGATGGAGCAGATTTGATTGCCAATAAAGCAATTGAACAAGTAATTCTGAATGGGCAAATGAGATCCTATGGACTTGAAATGATGCTTCGGAAAAACGAAGGAAAACTAACGGGTTGGATATCATATACTTTATCAAAATCACAACAGCAAACACCAGGCAGAAACAAAACCGAAACAGGAATAAATAATGGAAATTGGTACAGTTCAACTTATGATAAATTGCATAATTTGGCAGTTACTAGTAGCTATAGCCTAAATAAGAAATGGAGTTTTGGAGCAAATTTTGCCTTACAAACAGGGCAACCTGCAAACTTTCCGAACGGACAATATTCTTATGAAGGAATTACAGTTCCGAGTTATGGTTTACGCAATGAAAGTCGTTTGCCAGCTTATCATCATTTAGATATTTCGGCAACATTAACCTCTCGACGAAATGATAATAGAAAACGCAAATCAGAATGGGTTTTTAGTATATATAATTTGTACAATCAAAAAAATGCAGCTTCAATTAATTTTGAGCAAAATAAAGAAACAGGTAATAATGAAGCCATTAGAACCTCTATTTTTGGCATTGTACCAGCAGTAAGTTATAATTTTAAATTCTAAAATCAGATGAAAAACATAAAAATAATAATAGTATTATTCGGATTAATAATATTCAATTCCTGCGAGGAAGTTGTTGATATTCCATTAGATACAGATAAACCAAGATTGGTTATAGAGGCATCTATAAATTGGCAAAAAGGAACAATTGGCAACGAGCAAAAAATAAAATTAACCACAACAACGGATTATTATACAAATATAATACCAACGGTTTCGGGTGCCGTAATTACAGTAAAAAATACCGCAAATGTTTCCTTTGATTTTATTGAAAATGGAAATACGGGAGAATATATTTGTGCCAATTTTATTCCAGTTTTGAATGAAACCTATACATTAAATATTGCAGTAAACGGACAAAATTATTCCGCTAAAGAAATGCTAATGCCAGTACCAATAATTACAAATATTCTTCAGAGAAATGATGCTGGGATTACAGGAGATAAAATTCAAATTAAAACTTATTATAACGACACTCCAAATATTGACAACTATTATTTATATAAATATAAATACTTAAACCTCATAAAACCAAATCTTTATACCGATGAAGATCGTTTTTTTCAAGGCAATCAATCTTTTAGTATTTCACAAAAAGGTGATTTAAAAGTCGGCGACCAAATTCAGATTACGCATTATGGCATTTCGCAACAGTACTATAATTATATGAATATATTGTTGAGTATAACAGGAAATCAAGGTGGAGGACCTTTTCAATCACCTCCAGCAACCGTAAAAGGTAATATTAAAAACGACACTAACTTTGATAATTATCCCTTGGGTTATTTTAGGTTAAGCGAAATTGACGAAAAAAATTATACCGTACAATAAATATCCCCACTCATTTATAAATAGTCAAATAAAAGCAAGCAAAGAAACGCTTGCTTTTTATTTTAAAAGATAGCATCACATAAATCATCAATAATTCGTAATTTTTAATTCGTAAATGACTATTTTTGCACTTCAAAATTTTATAAAAAAATATGTTATCAATCAATAATTTATCAGTTCAGTTTGGCAAAAGAATTTTGTTCGACGAAGTGAATACAGTTTTTTCGCACGGAAATATTTATGGTGTAATTGGAGCAAATGGAGCAGGAAAATCAACTTTTTTAAAGATTATTTCAGGCGATATGGATCCAACCTCTGGAAATGTACATTTAGAAGCAGGAAAAAGAATGTCAGTTTTGAACCAAAACCACAATATGTTTGATCAAAATACAGTTTTGGAAACTGTTTTGATGGGAAACAAAAATCTGTTTGCTATAAAAAAAGAAATGGATGAATTGTACCTTGATTATACCGATGAAAATGCCAATAGAATAGGTGAGTTACAAGTACAATTTGAAGAAATGAATGGTTGGAACGCCGATTCTGACGCTGCATCATTATTGTCAAATCTTGAAATTGCAGAAGACAATCATTATACATTAATGGCAGATTTGGAAGGTAAATTGAAAGTCCGAGTATTATTAGCACAAGCACTTTTTGGCAATCCAGATTTGTTAATAATGGACGAACCGACCAACGATTTGGATTTTGAAACCATTGCTTGGTTAGAAAATTTCTTGGCAAATTATGAAAATACAGTAATTGTAGTTTCACACGACAGACACTTTTTAGATGCCGTTTGCACGCATATTTCGGATATTGATTTTGGAAAAATAAATCATTATTCAGGAAATTATACTTTTTGGTACGAATCTTCTCAATTAGCAGCAAAACAAAGAGCACAGCAAAACAAAAAAGCCGAAGAAAAGAAACAAGAATTAGAGGAATTTATCCGCCGATTTTCAGCCAATGTTGCCAAATCCAAACAAGCAACTTCAAGAAAAAAAATGATTTCGAAATTGAATATTTCTGAAATTAAACCGTCAAGCCGAAGATATCCAGCTATAATTTTTGACCAAGAAAGAGAAGCAGGTGATCAGATTTTAAATGTTCAAAATCTTTCAGCATCACAAGACGGAGACATTTTGTTTACAAATGTAGATTTGAATATGGCAAAAGGAGATAAAATTGTACTTTTCTCAAAAGATAGTAGAGCAACAACCGCTTTTTATGAAATTTTGAATAATAATAAAAAAGCAGATTCAGGAACTTTCGATTGGGGTGTAACCACAAATCAGGCTTATTTACCAATTGATAATCACTCCTTTTTTGAATCAGATTATTCATTAGTAGATTGGTTGCGACAGTTTGTAAAAACAGAAGAAGAAAGAGACGAAGTAAATATTCGTTCGTTTTTAGGAAAAATGATTTTTAGCGGAGAGGAAGCTTTAAAAACCTGTAAAGTTTTATCAGGAGGAGAAAAAGTTCGTTGTATGTTATCTCGAATGATGATGCAAAGAGCCAATATTTTGATGATTGACGAACCTACTTCACACCTTGATTTAGAGTCAATTACAGCTTTCAACAACTCTTTGAAAAATTTTAAAGGTTCAATAATTTTTTCGACCCATGACCATGAGTTTGCACAAACAGTAGGTAACAGAATTATAGAATTGACCCCAAAAGGAGCCATTGATAGATATATGACATTCGACGAATATCTTGATAATGAAGGAGTTCAGGAATTGAGAAAAAAAATGTACA